>CAZIGU010000014.1:0-15091 GCA_964538545.1 uncultured Candidatus Peribacteria bacterium | reverse complement strand
TATGATATTATCTTCTATTTTTAAAAAAATTTCTAAAGCATCTCAACAAGTTTCATTTGATTCAAAATGACTTACAGAAAAATCATTCATTTTAAATTTATTAAAAGGATTTTTAGAATAATATATAATATTTTCGTTATACATTTTAAATTGTTTTAATTATATTTATTATTTCATCATCTATTTTTGAAGATAATGTTTTTAAATTTTCACTAAGTTCAACTCAAGCAAAAATTCATTTTGGTAATCAAGCACTTACAAAAACTCAATCTTCTCTTTGATAAATACTTACCATACAAGGCATAAAAACTCAATAAGATAAATCTTCTTTTAAAAATTCATATGCATAATTAACTTTACAAAATCACAATAACATAAGATTTGAAAAATTCTTATCTATATTATTTTGTATTTTTTCTCATACTTCAAGTTTAGTTACCATAGTATAACCTCATTTTGAAAAAGCTTCTATAACCTCATCAATAACTTCATAAAAATCAAAATTAAGTTTTGAACTTATACTAAAATTATTCATATTTTATATATTAAAAAATAAATGCAAATAAAAATGCTTTTAAAAAAGCATTTTTATTTATTATATTTAGCCTTATATTGTTCATAACAATCTTTCAAAATTGCTATAGCATTTTCTTTGTTATCCCATCAATCAAGTTGAACTGTTTTATTATGAAGATCTTTATAATGATTCATAAAATAATAAATATCTTCTTTTTCTTTTTCACTAACTTGAGAAATATCTTCTATTCAGTCATAGTATTTATCATCAGCAATAGCTATAACTTTATAATCAAACTCTCAACTATCTATCATCTTAAGTCATCATACTACTCTAGCAGGCACTACACATCAAGGAACAAAAGGAAATCTAGATAATACTATTACATCAAGAGGATCTCCATCATCTTGATTAAAAGATTGTGGTAAAAATCAATAATTGAAATTATATGGAATTGGTGTTCTTCAGATTCTATCTACAACAACTGCATTTAGTTCTTTATCAAACTCATATTTTACCATACTACCTGATGGTATTTCAATAATTGCATTTATCTCAGAAAATGATGAATTTCCAAGAGGTAAATCATGATATAAATTTGCCATATTTGTTTAAAGTTATTATTTTAAATTATTCAATTTTAATTGAGCTATAGATTTAAATAATTGATCTTGAGCTTCAACAAATTTTTCCATATCTATTTTATCTTGAGATCATTTATATTTTTCCATAAGTTCTATAGCTTCTTTTTTAGCTTTCATAGCTAAATCAACATCAATTTTGTCTACTGAAACTAGCATATCTATAAGTATTTTAACTTCATTATTTGATACTTCTAGAACTCATTTTCATATAGCAAAATTTTCTTTTTTAGTTTTTCATTCTATAACATATTCAACATTTACTACTGAAGGCTTTAAAACAGTAATTAGAGGAATATGATCTTTTAAAACTGTTATTTCTCAAGTAGAAGTCATACAAGTTACTGATACAACTTCTTCACTTTTAAATAATTCTCAACTAAAAGATAAAATTTCTAATTTCATAATTTTAATATTATTTATTTAAAGATTTTTCATAAGCTTCTATAACATCACTCATAGATGCTTTATACATAAAAAATCATTCAGGTATATGATCAACTTCTCAAGATATAATTTTTTTAAATCAAGAAACTGTATCAGAAAGTTTTGCATAAACTCAAGGAGTTCAAGTAAATTGTTCTGCTACGAAAAATGGTTGAGAGAAAAATTTTTGTATTTTTCTAGCTCTTGAAACTATCATTTTATCTTCATCTGATAATTCATCCATACCAAGTATAGCTATAATATCTTGTAATTCTTTATATTTTTGAAGAAGTCTTTGGCATTCTCTAGCTACATTATAGTGTTCTTCTCAAACAGTATTTGCATCTAAAACAGTAGAAGTACTGTCAAGAGGATCAACTGCTGGATATATACCAAGTTCAGCTATAGATCTATTTAATACTATTGTAGAATCTAAATGAGCAAATGTATTTGCTGGAGCTGGATCTGTTAGATCATCTGCAGGCACATAAACTGCTTGAACAGAAGTAATAGATCAATCTTTAGTTGAAGTAATTCTTTCTTGTAATGCTCACATATCTGTAGCAAGAGTTGGTTGATATCATACTGCTGAAGGTATTCTTCATAAAAGTGCTGATATTTCAGAACCTGCTTGTGTAAATCTAAATATATTATCAACAAAAAGTAATACATCTCTTTTTTCTCTATCTCTAAAATGTTCTGCCATAGCAAGTCAAGTTAAAGCAACTCTAGCTCTTGGTCCTGGAGCTTCATTCATTTGTCAAAAAACCATTGCTGTTTTATCTATAACTCATGAATCTTTCATTTCATGATATAAGTCATTTCATTCTCTTGTTCTTTCTCATACTCAAGCTACTACTGAATAACCTCAATGTTCAGAAGCTATATTGTGTATAAGTTCTTGCATGATAACTGTTTTTCAAACTCAAGCTCAACCAAAAAGTCAAACTTTTCATCATTTTAACATAGGAGCTATCAAATCTACTACTTTTATACCTGTTTCAAAAACTTCAGCTTTTACTGTTAAATCACTAAATTTTGGAGCAGATCTATGTATAGGATCTTCATATTCTGTTTTTGGTCTTTCTCATCAATCTATTGGATCTCAAAGTACATTAAACATTCTTCATAATACTTTTTCTCAAACAGGTACTCTTATAGGAAAACCTGTAGATACTACTTCCATTCATCTTCTTAATCAATCAACTGGATTCATAGCTATTGTTCTAACTACTCAATCTCATAATTGTTGTTGAGTTTCTAAAACTACTTTTTCAGTTCATCATTTAACTTCTAAAGCATCATATATAGAAGGAACTTGCCCTTCTGAAAATTCAACGTCGATAACAACCCCGACAATTCTAACTATTTTTCAAGTTTGCATATTTTGTTTGTTAATTATTAAAAGTTTTTAAATATTATCCATAGCTATATTGCTTAATCTATCAGCTTCTTTATTTTGTTCTCTTGGTATCCAATTAAAAATAACTTTAACTCAAGATTTTTTTATAAGGCTTTGTATATCTTGATTTATTATTTTTAGTTCTTCTTTTTTTATTTTCCATAATCAAGAAAGCTGTTTTATAACTAAATCACTATCAGCATATAAAAATATTTCTTTAGCTCATAATTCTATACATCTAGTAATGCCATAAAATACTGCTGTATATTCTGCTTCGTTATTTGTTTTTATTCAAAGATTTTTATATCTTTTTTCTACACAATTATTTTTTTCATCAGTTATATATACTCATATTCAAGCATTTCATGGATTTCATCTAGATCATCAGTCTGTAAACAATTTTAATATCATATTTTAAAATTAATCTTTCATAGATTCTACTCAAGAAACTATTTCTGAAACTTCTTTTGTAATTGCTCATTGTCTAGCTTTATTGTAAGATAAAGTTAATTTTTTAGCAAATTTATTTGCGCTATCTTTTGCATTTTTCATAGCTATCATACGTGAAGAGTGTTCAGAAGCTTTTGCTTCAAGAAGTATATCAAAAAACATACTATTTAAAATCATAGGTATAACTTGATCTAACAATATTTCTTTTGATGGTTCTATCTCATAATAAGTTATACAATTTTCAGATTTTATATTTTCTTTTTCAATATAATAATCTCAAGACAAAGTTTGTTTAAAATAATTTTCTATTTCTACTTTTGTTACAGGGAACAAAGTATGACTAACAGGAACTTGTTTAATTGTATTTACAAAATGATTATAAAAAATTTGCACTTTATCATATTCTCAAGATATAAATTTTTCAATTACCATTTGAGAAATACTACTTGAAAAATGTGGAGTTATATAATCAGAAAAATCAGAAGAAAAATCTGCAATTATTTCATTTCAAGTTCTTCATATAAATTGCATTCATCTTTTTCATATAGTTACAAAATCTACTTTTTCATCTTTATGATCTTTTAAATATGAATTTATTTTTTTCATAACATTTACATTATAACCTCAACATAATCATTTATTTGATGTTATAACTATAGCAAGTGTTTTTCAGGTTTTATTATTATTTGAAAAATACTTATCATCACTTAAAGTCTCAGTTAAATTAAAAAATATTTTCATCATAGATTTTATGTATTCTTTCTTATGATTAGCCAAATCTTGAGCTTTTTTCATCTTTACAGTAGAAATAAGCTCCATAGCTTTTGTGATTTTGGCAGTATTTTTGATAGACTTTATTCTTCTTTTTATCTCTTTAGCTGTTGCCATAAAGTTTTAATTATTATCAAATTATTATTTATTTAACTCAACTACTTTTACAATTATTTCTTTTAATTTATTCTCAGTTTCTTCTTTTATATCTTTATCATTTTTTATAGATTCCAAAATAGTTTTTTCTTCATCTAATAAGTTATATAAATCTTGTTCAAATTTTGAAACTTTAGTATCTGAAATATTATCTAAATATCATTTTGCTCAAGCATATATAGAACAAATTTGTTTTGGTACTATAACTGGCTTAGAAACTCATTGTTTTAAAAGTTCCATCATTCTTTTACCTCTTCGTAATTGTTTTTTAGTATCAGCATCTAGATCTGAAGCAAATTGAGAAAAAGCTGCTAATTCTCTGTATTGAGCTAAATCAAGTTTTAGAGTTCAAGCTACTTTTTTCATAGCTTTTATTTGAGCTGCTCATCAAACTCTAGAAACTGATAATCATACATTTATAGCTGGTTTTTGACCTGCATTAAATAAATCTGATTCTAAAAATATTTGTCAATCTGTTATAGATATTACATTTGTTGGAACATAAGCAGAAACATCTCAAGCTTGTGTTTCAATTATAGGTAAAGCTGTCATAGATCAAGCTCATAATTCATCATTAAGTTTTGAAGCTCTTTCAAGTAATCTAGAATGTAGATAAAAAACATCTCATGGATAAGCTTCTCTACCTGGTGGCCTTCTAAGAAGTAATGACATCTCTCTATAAGCATTAGCTTGTTTAGTTAAATCATCATATATGATAAGTGCATGTTTTCAATTAAACATAAAATATTCAGCCATAGCACATCAAGCATATGGAGCTAAATATTGCATAGAAGCTGGCGCAGAAGCTCAAGCATTTACTATAATAGTATAATCCATAGCTCAAGCAGATCTTAACTCTTCTATAACTCTAGCAACTTTTCATTCTTTTTGTCAGATAGCTACATAAACACAAATCATATTTTGACCTTTTTGGTTTATAATAGTATCTATTGCTATTTGAGTTTTTCAAGTTTGTCTATCTCAAATAATAAGTTCTCTTTGTCATCTACCTACTGGAACTAAAGCATCTATTGCTTTTATTCAAGTTTCCATAGGTTCATGAACTGATTTTCTATCCATTACTCAAGTAGCAACTCTTTCAATAGGATATTTTTGAGTAGATTTAATTTCTCATAATCAATCTATAGGATTTCATAAAGAATCAACTACTCTTCATATAAGACATTCTCAAACTGGTACTTCAAGAGTTTTTCAAGTAGAAGTAACTTTTTCTCACTCTTTTATAGTATTAAATCAAGATAAAATAACTATTCAAACATAACTTTCTTCTAAGTTTAGAGCTATTCAAACTGCTCATGATTCGAATTTTACCATTTCATTATAAGCAACATTTGATAATCAAGTCACTTTTGCAACTCAGTCTCAAACATAAAATACTTCTCATACATTTTGAACTGATACATCTGTATTAAGAGAATCTATTTTTTGTTCTATGTCAGAAATTAAACTTTTTAATAAATCATTAGACATATTTTATTAAATTAAAAATTAAATATTTTGTAAAATTTTTTTAAAACTCATATCAAGCATACTATCTCAATAATAAAGCCTTATTCATCACATAAGTTTTTCATCAAGCTTCAATACAATATCTTGTTTTTTAACTTCCAATCAAAAAACTTTTTTATATAAAGGAATTCCTTTTTCAAGTACTTCATTTGGATCTAATCATAAACTATACTCGATAAGTAATTCTTTTTTGTTATCTAAATTAAGTAAGAACATCTTTTTTCATCTATTTCATACTGTTTTAGATATTTGATTATATTTTTTTAAATTTTTAGACAATTCTTGTGCTTCAATTTTAGTAAGATTATCTATATTTACCATAATTACATTTTTATAGAATTAAGTTCTTTTTGCATAAAATCTTTATTTTTAGAAGAATCTTCAAAAAGTTTAGAATTTAATTTTAGAGAAATATCTAAAACTTTATCTTTTAAAGAAGTTAACATTTCGGTTTTTTGTTTTTCTATATCTCTTAAAGCAGAATCTTCTATATTTTTAGCCTTTTTTTCTGCTTCTTCCATTTTTTTGACATATTCTTTTTTAGCTAACTCTTCTGAAGTAGATTCTATAGAATGAGCTTTTGATCTAGCTTCATCAATTATTTTTTTAGCTTCTTCCTCTGCTTTTGATAATTTATCAGCTACAACTGCATCAGAATTATCTAAATTAGCTAATTGTTCCCTTCTTTTTTCAATTATAGCTACTATTTTATCTCATAAGAAATACTTAAATATAAAAAATATTATAGTAAAATTTATGATTTGAGCTATAATTATTCAAAAATTCAAATTATCCATAAATTAAAATTAAAAAATTAAAAAATCTAAGCAAATGCTTTGAAAGCTATTATTAGTCAGTAAATAGCTATAACCTCTACTAATGCAACAAACAATACCATAAATGCCATTATTTTTCATCTGTTTTCAGGAGATTGATTCATAGCTTGTAATGCTCATTTTATCAGCAAACCTTCTCATAATCAAGCTCAAAGTCAAGTAAGTCAAATAGCAAGTCATGCTCATATTGCTCGAGCTCAAGCTATAGTTACATCTCAAAGTATTTTAAAAGCTACAACTAATCAATATATTGCTCGAGACTCAACTAAAGCAATTCATAAAATAGAAACTGTTAAAATAAAACTTATACTACTAGGATTTTGTCCAATTATTTCTAAAGATTTTTCAGATAAAAATCATCTTCATATAGCTACTCATAATCAAGCTAATCAAATAGCAAGTCATGCTCATAAAAATAACATATTATCTTGTCATTCAGCTCAAAGTATTTTAAAAGCAATAATAAGTCAATATATAGCTGTTACTTCTACTAATGCAACAAATAATACCATAAAAGTCATTATTTTTCATTTTATATCTGGATTTCTAACCATAGCTCACATAGCTCAAGCTATAAGTTGTCATATTCACCATCAAGCTCAAAATCAAGTAAGTCAAATAGAAAGTCATGCTCATAAAGATGTATACAATCATAAATTAGAATCTCACATTATTTGAAAAGCTATAACTAATCAATATATAACAACAGATTCTACTAAAGCCATTCATAAAATAGTAATTGTAAGAAAAAAAGTAGCCATATCTGGTTTTTGTCACATTACTTCAACAGATCTTTTAGCTAATATTCATTGTCAAATAGCTACTCAGATTCAAGATAATCATACAGCAAGTCATGCTCATAAGTAATTTATAAATTCCATAAAATAATAATTAAATAATAAAAATAAATTATGCATGAGTTTTAGCAACTTTTATAAATATAGCAACAAGTAATGGAAATACTAATGCTTGTATAAAAGATACTAATAATCATTGTAAATAAACTATAATAGGTCAAACTATAGGAAAATTGAAGTTATCACCAAATGCCAATACTCATCACAATGCAGTAACTAACATCATAAGAAGTATACTTCAAGAAGTCATGTTACCAAAAAGTCTAAAAGATAAAGAAATTATTTTAGCTAGATGACCTACTATATCAAGTAATCAAAGAAAAAGTGATATAAATATATCTATAATTTTTACTATTATATAAAGAGGTATATCTATAATTGGATTAAGTTTTCATCTTTGATATGGAATAAAATTTTTTCAAAATATAGGAAAATATTCTAATGTAAACTTTATACCTCATAAGAATTTAAACTGTTCTACCAAAATTATAAGTAAAGCTATTATAGCCATAGCTATATTGAAATTTATATCGGCAGATGGTGCTTGTACAAAATGATGAAATTGCTCTTCTTTTCAGTTATAATGAAATATAGGCAATAATAAATCTAAAAATAATCGAAATAGATTAGAAAATAGTATCAAAAAAAACGTATAAGTAACATATTTTTTAATCCAAGTTTTTTCATCTTTCCCCAATATTTCTTCAAAAAAATCATAAACTTTTTCAAAAAAAAGTTCAAAAAAAACGAAAAAAGAAGATTTTGGAAAAGCTTTGTATCAAACAATAAATCAAGTTATTATTATTAACAAAAAAATGAGTCAAATACTAGATCATAATGAAACATAATATTCTCACATTTGCTTTCATAAATCTTTTAAACTTAGTAAAAAGTTATCCATAAATAAAAAAATAAAAATTATAAAGCTTCAAGATTATATAAATAATAAAATAAAATCAAATTTTTTTGACAAAAAATATTTTTTTACTATATTTTCAAAACTTTTTAATTATTTTTTAATTTAATTATATGGAAAGTGATTTTTTAAGTAGTGTACTATCTTTAATTTTTTTACTTATTGTAAGTATTTTTACATTTTTATTATCAAAAAAAATAAATTTTCCTTATACGGTAATGCTAGTTTTAGTATGATTATTACTAATACCATTATCTAAAATAGGATTTTTTTCTTTTATAGATGATTTTAAATTAACTCCTGAAATATTGTTTTTTGTTTTTTTACCTGTTTTATTATTCGAATCAGCATACAATATAAACTATAGACAACTTATAAAAAATTGGAAATCAATATTTTCATTAGCCGTGGTTGGGTTATTGTTATCAGCTTTTTTAATAGCTATAGCGATGTATTATACTATGCCTTTAGTTTGAATAGAAGTACCTTTTATAGTATGTTTACTTTTCTGAAGTCTTATCTCTGCTACAGATCCTGTTGCTGTATTGTCACTTTTTAAATCTATGTGAGCACCTAGAAGGCTTACTTTAATATTTGAATGAGAAAGTTTATTCAATGACTGAACAGCTTTAGCATTATTTTTGGTAGTATTAGCAATAGCTATAGAGTGAAGTGATATAACTTGATGAACTTTTTTAGAATGATTTTTATCTTTTTTATCTATGGCTTTATGATGAATAGCTTTTTGAATATTCACTTGAATAATTTTTTCAAAATTGATTCAAAAAATAAAAAATGATGAAACTTTAGAAATCACTTTAACTATGATATTAGCACATTTAACTTTTATTATATCAGAAGTTATTTCTCATAGTGTAAAAATATGAGATTTTGATTTAAAAATATCTTGAGTAATATCCACAACAATAGCTGCCATAATAATGTGAAATTATTGAAGATATAAAATAAGTCCAAAAGTGCAAGAGCATATGGAAAAATTTTGGTGATTTTTTGCTTTTATAGCTAACTCACTTGTTTTTATACTTCTTTGACTTATACTTAGTACAATAAATATAAATTTTTGAGATTTTGTATTACCTATTTTGATAGCTATTTTTATAGTTATGACAGCTAGAGCTATAAGTATATATATACCTTTATGATTTATAAATTTTTTGAAACTAGAAGAAAAAATCCCAGCTTCTTGGCAGCATTTACTTTCATGGTGAAGTTTGAGATGAGCTTTAGCTCTTATGATGGTACTTATGGTTCCTGATAATTTCACTCTTGAATGATGGCAATACAGTTATACTATAAAAGAATTTTTAATAGTTATAACTATTTGAGCTATAATGTTTACTCTTTTCATAAAAGCTCCTACTATATCACCTATGATGAGATTTTTCAAAGTTAATAAATTGCATGAATTAGAAGAACTAGAATATGAAGAATGAAAAATACTTATGAGTTTAAAAGCATTGGATAAATTGCAAACTTCTTTAAATAAATGATATATCATGAAAGAAGAGTTTCAAAATCTAAAAGAAAAGTATGAAACAAATCTAAAAAATTGAATAGAAAATATCAAAAAAATACTTAAAAATGATAAAAATAAAGCTAAAGATCTAATAAAAAGAACTATATCTTTACATGCTTTATGAATAGAAAAACAACATCTAAAAGAATTATTTTCTTACAATGAAATAGATGAACACAATTTTAAATATATTCTTCATAAAATAACAAGACAAATAGAAAGATTAGAAAATTGACAAGAACAAGTAAAATCATTATCAGAAAAAAATAATTATGATTTTTATGAAAAAATAGTTGTATTATTTCATAAAAAACCTTCAGATATAGATAAATATATAAAATCAAGAGCAAAAACTATAATAACTAGAAAAGTAATAAAAGAATTAAATGAACTAAAAGATATAGATTTCTGATTTGATAAGTCTATATTTGATGAAATAATAAATCTATATAAAGAATTCAATAAACTAGCCCAAAATAAAAAAGAAGAATATTTCAATAAAAATAGACTAGAAATAACTTTTATAGAAAGCCATCTTATGGAAAAATCTATATTTAAACTTGAAGAAAAAATAGTAAATGAATTATTTGAAAAAGAAATAATAACACCTAAGCTATATATGAAGTTTAAAGAAGAAATAGAAGAAAATATATATACTGATATCAAAAAAATATCTTAAATCAAATAAAAAAAGGATTATAATCCTTTTTTTATTTGATTTTTCAAATATTATCATATACTATTTTCACTTTTTAATTTTTTAAATTTTGTTTTATGGAATATTTATTTCTAATAATATGATTTGTTTTACTTATAAAATGAGCAGATATGCTTGTAGATTGAGCTTGAAGTATAGCCAATAAATTTTGAATATCTTCTTTAGTAATATGACTAACTGTAGTTGCATTTGGTACATCTGCTCCTGAATTTGTAGTTAGTTTTATATCTACTCTAGCTTGAAAAACAGATCTAGCAATATCAAATGTAGTTTGAAGTAATATAGTTAATATAGCTTTAATACTTTGAATAACTGCTTTGATATACCCTATAAAAATGCCTAATTCAACAATAAGAAAAGAAATTCCTTTTGCAATTTTAATAAGTTTTGTTTTGATATTATTAGTAAATGAAAATATTATTTGAGATTGAAATTCTCTATGAATGATTGATTGAATAATACTACTTATATTATTTTGATGATTTTTATATTACACTTATAAAATATCAAAAAATAAATCTTGAAATGATGAAGATATAGAAATAAAAAATTATACTAAATTAAAATCCACTATTTTTATAATATTGTGATTATCTTGACTTATAGTTTGATGAAAACTTATAGTTGATAATGCTGTTAAAATAGCTGAATCATTTTGATTATCTCGAGCTTTTATATGAATAACAATAGTTGCTATATGAACTAGTTTACCAGAATTAGCTTCTAGTATACGAGCTGCTTTGAAAAAAAACACAGATATGGCTATTTGAGCAATTATATGAAGTAATATTTTTAATATTTTGTGGATATTATGATTTTCATCAGTATTTAACAATTTAGTTTGATACAACACGCTAAATATAGATTTAATTGTTTGAAGTTTCTTAACAATACTTCTTATAATTTTTGCATTTATGCATAGAAAACACTTTTTAGATAAAAAAGAATGAATTATACTTTTATTTGTGTATATATGATATATGAGTTATTTAATATATAACTTGTAAAAAATTTTGACTATTTAATAAAAAAATATACTATTATAGTAAATTAAGTAAATATTTTTATTAACATTTTTTTAACTATATAAAAAAATGACAGATATATTTGAATCAAAAATATGGAAATGACTTGATAAAGCAACTATTTCATCTATTTTAAAAAATTCACCTCTAGAAAATTATTCTTCTTGAGAAATCGTACTTATGGAATGAGAAGAAAATAATTGAAAATGATATATTATTAAAAAATGAGAAGTTTCAGTAAAAAAATGAGATAAAATACTTGCAATTCTTAAAGAATGAGAAATTTTTTGAGAAATTTGATTATTATCAGATGACTCAAGAAATGCAACTATAATAGCTAATAGTGAGTTAGAAGTTATAACTATAAGTATAGAAAGTCTTTTTGAAATAATAAACAATTGAGATAACAAAATAAATAAAGACATAATGAAAAGAATAGAAGAAAATTTAAAATATGTTTTTTAATTTAATAATAAATGGATAAAGAAAAAATTATATACAATCTATTAAATAAATGAGTAAGCAAAATAATAGATGAAAAAAAACTAAAAGAAAAATTGAACTCTTGAAAAAATCTTAGAATAAAATTTGGTATAGACCCTACTTGAACAACTGTTCACATATGACATGCAGTACCTATTTTAAAATTGAGAGAATTTCAAAAATTATGACATCAAATAGTTATAATTATTTGAGATTCTACAGCACAAGTATGAGATACATCAGATAAAAATCGAGAAAGACCTATGCTTACTAGAGAAGAAACTAGAAAAAATTGTGAAAAATATTTAGAACAATTTGCAAAAATACTTGATATATCAAAAGTTGAAATCAGATACAATTCTGAATGGATGGATAAAACAAATTTTAATCAAGTTTGAGAACTTGCAAAAAATTTTTCTGTTGCTGAAATGCTTGATAGAGATAATTTCTCAAAAAGATATAATTCTTGAGTAAGAATAAGTCTTCAAGAGTTTTTATACCCTATTATGCAATGATATGATAGTGTTATGGTAAAAGCAGATGTTGAGTTATGATGAAATGATCAATACTTCAATTTACTTGCTTGAAGAACTATTCAAGAAGCTAATTGACAAGAGAAGCAAGATATAATGATGTTTAATCTAATAGAGTGAACAGATTGAAGAAAAATGAGTAAAACATATAATAATTTCGTATGACTTGATTTCAAACATCAAGATATGTTTATAAAAATTATGGAAATAGATGATAGTCTTATAATAAAATATTTTTCTCATTGCACATCTTTGTATTTAGATGAAATAAAAATTTTTGAAGAAAGATTGAATTCATGAGAAAATCCAAGAAATATCAAAATAGATTTAGCTAAAGAAATAGTGAAAATGTATCATTGAGAAGAAGCAAGTGTAGATGCTTTTAATTATTTTGAGAAAGTTTTAAAAGATTGAATTGTACCTGATGAAAAAGACATAGATAAAATAGATATAGATTCTGAAAGTTGAAGTTTACCTTTGGTAACTATTTTAGTTAAATCAAATATGGTTAAAAATTCTACTGAAGCTAGAAATGCTTTATCTTGAAATAGTGTAAAAGTAAATAATCAAGTTCAAAATGATCCGAAATTTATGATAAATTTAGATAAAAAAAACTATACTTTATTGCAAGTATGAAAAAAGAAATTTAAAATGGTAAGATAATACTAAAAAATATGAGAAATTTTGATATATCAAAAATTTTTTGATCAAAATGTAGAACAAAAATACTGGAAAAATTTTTACTTGAATATGAATTTTGAAACAATGAATGATCTCATATGAGACTAATAGCTCGTGATTTAGATGAGCAAATAAACTCTATAAAAAGAGAACTTGACTCACTTGAAGACTTATGAATATTGAAAAGTAAAGAAGATAACAAAAAAAAGATTTTTTATGTAAATAAAAATTTTTTTTTACTTGAAGAATTCAAATCAATTTTTATGAAATCATATGATCCTAGTGATAGTATAAAATCTTTTTTTAAAAATCAAGAATCTATATCACTAGCCATTATAAACTCAGAGTTATCAAAAAGACTTGTATGACATACAAATAATATAGTAGATATATTTTTGATATGAGAAATTGATAAAATTAGTTTTAATGAATTTTTAGCTAAAACATTTTTTAATAGAAAAATAAAATATGCTATTTTAAATGAAGATGATTTTGCAAAAAGATTAGAGTTTAATGATAAATTAGTTATAAATATCTTAAAACAAAATTGAAATATTTTTGTAATAGACAAAATTTGAGCAAAAGATTTTGTATTAAAAAACTAGATAATTTTAATTATCTAGTTTTTTGTATTTTATTTTATAATAAGTCAAAATTCCTATCATAGCTGCGTTATCCATACAGTATAAATTCTTTTTAGGATATATAAAATTAAGTCAATTATCTTTTGATAAATATAAAATTTTATCTCTTAAATCAAAATTAGCACTTACTCATCAAGCTAACATAATAGTTTTTACATTTTTAGAAATAGCTCGAGATATGAGTTTGTAAGCTAAAACTTCATTTACTGCATTTTGAAATTCATACGATATCTCTATTTTATCATTTTGAGTTAATTCTCAATTTATTTTTATTCTTTCATCTATTTCTCTTTTACAAGCTCGTTTTAATCAAGAAAAACTAAAATCAAATTTACTTTTATCAAGCCAAACTCTTGGAAATATATGTTTAGTATTTATATTTTCTATTTTAGAAGCTAACTCTGAGATAATAGGTCATCAAGGATATCATAATCACATCATTTTAGCTAGTTTATCATAACTTTCCCCTGCAGCATCATCTAAAGAAGTTCAATAAAGCTCCATATTCCACATATCTGACATATAATAAATATCATTGTGTCATCAAGATACAGTTAAACAAACTAATGGAAAACTTATTTCTTCCTCTTCCCTATCTAAAAAATTACTAAAAATATGTCAAGTAATATGATTTATCTCTAAAACTGGTTTATTAAGTAAAACTCACATAGTTTTAGCAAATGTAATTCAAGTCAAAAGTGAAGGCATAAGACCTGGTGTTGTTGTAACTCAGATATAGTCTATTTCAGATATAGAAATAGATGATTTTTGTAAAATATTTTCAAAAACCTCAAAAATAGCATTAGAATGCTCTCTAGCTGCAACTTCAGGAACTACTCAAGAAGTTATTTGATGAATTTTTATTTGACTAATTGTATCCATAACAATAAGTTTATCATCTCTAAAAATAGCAAGTGATGTATCATCACAACTTGTTTCAATAGCAAGTATTATCATATTTTTTTAAA
>CAZIGU010000013.1:0-15317 GCA_964538545.1 uncultured Candidatus Peribacteria bacterium | reverse complement strand
AATCTTAATATTTTTAATCTTGTAATTATTTCATTTTCTTTCATTTCTTCTTTGTAATTTGTAAAAAAATAGTTGATATTGTTCATAAGAGAAATATGTTAAATATAATAGCTTTTGAAACAATCTCTATTATATCTTATTTCTCTTTTTTTTTGTAATTATTTATTAAATAATTTTGTATATCACAATACTAACTTCCTAAAAATCACAATATCTATTATATCTGCTATGAAAAATTTGGTCTATTTTTTTGACTTTTATAAAAAAATATGGTTTAATATAAAAAATATTATATCTATTAAATTATTTTAAATGAAAAAAATTATCTCCAATTATTATGGTTTTTTTGATAATAAATTATCTGATACATCTTTAGTTGTTTGAATTATTTGATTACTTATTTTTATAATAGGTAGTTTAGCACCTGCGAAATCATATTCATCTATAAATTATAAATCAAATATACTAGAGTTTTCTTATAATAAAGAAAATAAAGATTATATTTTTTTAAATTGAGAAAAATATTTTTTAATTAAAGAAGATATTAAAAATAATAATAAAGAAGAAGTAATTGATATGAAAAAAACTTTAAAATATTAAAAAAATAGAAGCTAAAGAGTTTCTATTTTGTTTTTATATCATTTATATTTAAAACTATTCATATATTAGATAATTTTGTTTTTATATTTTCAATAATTTCATTTTTATATATTTTTATCTCTTGATTTAGTATAGGTTTTAATGTTTTTATAATAATTACATCTCAAGATAATTTTATAGATATTAAAAAACTTTGTATATCTATATTTTTTTTATTTTTAAATAAATAAACAACTTCATTCCAAATAATTGATTTTACAATATTATCTTTTTTTCAAGTTTTGTTTATAGATTTTAGTATCAAGTCTTTTATATTTACAAAATTTAGATTATTCACTTTTATTTTTTAAAAAATAATAACAAATTCTCATTTTATTTTATCAGGATTTTTATCAAAATAATCTATTATATTATCTATAGTTCATCTTTGAAAATTTTCAAATTTTTTTGTTAATTCTCTTGCTACAACTATTTGAGTTTCTCATCAAAAATATGTTTTAAATTCATTTAATGTTTTTATAATTCTATGAACAGATTCATATATAACAACAGTTTCTTCTTTATTTTGAAGTTTCTTTAACATAGTTTGTCTTCACTTTTTTATAGGAAGAAATCATAAATATAAGAAATGATTTGTAGGTAATCAAGAGGCTACAAGTCAAGTTAAAACAGCCGATCGTCAAGGTATAGGAATAACTTCATATCACAAAGATAAAACTTCTTTTATAAGAACATATCAGGGATCACTTATTCAAGGAGTTCATGCATCACTTATAAGTGCTACTTTTTTTCAGTTTTTTAGATAATCAATTATTTTCTCTATTTTTGCATTTCAAGAATGAGAATGATAACTTAAAAGAGGTTTTTTTATATCATAATAATTTAAAAGAGTTTGTGAAGTTCTTGTATCTTCACAAGTTATCAAATCAACTTCATTTAGTGTTTTTACTCGTCTGTAAGTTATATCTTCAAGATTTCAGATAGGAGTAGATACTATATATAGCATATTTTTTTATTTAATTATTATTCTTCTTCTTTTTGTGATAATCTTTTTTTTACTTCATCCCAAACATCTTTTGGAATATTCTTTGCTATTTTTACTTGAGGATAGTTTTTAGCTCGTAAAAAAGGTCATCTTTTTGAGTTTTTTACAACCAACTCTTCTTTAGTGTCTTCATCTATTAATAATCATCTTTCATTTAGAATTTCTTCTAAAATTTCTTCTTTATCATCTTTTATTTTTCAAATCCATTTTACATTAGGGTATTCACTTGATGCTAAAAATGGTCAAAATCTTCATATTTTTACTACTATTGTTCCAGGAACTCATTCAGGACAAGGTTTTCACTCATATTTTTGTTTTAGAGTTTCCATCATTGAGTTTTCTTCCTTTGTTTTTTCAGTATAATCACATTCAGGATAATAACTACATCATATAAATTTTCATAATTTTGAAAATTTATATACTAAGTCATTTCAACATTTAGGACAAGATTTTCATACTTTTTGTATTATTTTTTCACTATTTTGAGATGCATTTTCTAAATCTTTTTTAAGAGTATTACTCCAAAAATCTCATAACATATCTTGATATGTTTTTTCTCAGGAAGCTATCTCATCAAAATTTTCTTCTACTTTTTTTGTAAATTTATAGTCCATAAGTTTTACAAAATATTCTTCTAAAAAATCGTTTACTAAAAAAGCTATATCTGTAGGTTTTAGATATTTTTTATCATATTTTTCAATATATCATCTATCTATTATTGTAGATATAGTTGGTGCATAAGTTGAAGGTCTTCAGATTCATTCTGATTCTAGTTTTTTAACCAATGAAGCTTCTGCATAACGAGCAGGAGGATTTGAAAAAGTTTGTATAGATTCAACTCAAGATGATTTAACTATTTCATTTAACGGGATATTTGGTAATAAAGAAGCATTTTCTTCATCTTCTTCCTCATCATCTTTTGATTCCATATATAGTTTTATAAATCAATCAAACTTTATTACTTCTCAAGAAGATAACCAAGTTTGATTTTCATTTTTTAATGGAGAAAAAAACATATCAGTTTTTTCTATTATGGCATCACTCATTTGACTTGCTATTGTTCTTTTCCATATAAGAGTATATAGTTTTAACTCTTTAGGATCTAAAACTGATTTTAAACTTTCTGGACTTCTTGATAAATAAGTTGGTCTTATTGCTTCATGTGCTTCTTGAGCATTTGATGATTTTGTTTTGAAAACTCTATTTTTTAGATATTTTTCTCAAAAAGTATTTTTTATTATTTCACTTGCTTGAGATACGGCTGTTTTACTTAGGTTAACACTATCTGTTCTCATGTAAGTTATAAGTCAAACTCTTTCTCATCATAAATCAACTCACTCATACAATTTTTGAGCTAACATCATAGTTTGTTTAACAGGAAATCCAAATTTTCTAGATGCTTCTTGTTGTAGTGTAGAAGTAGTAAAAGGAGCATTTGGTGATCTTTTTGAATCTTTTATTTGAGTATCTAACAATTTAAAATCTATATTTTGATTTGCTTGTAAAACAATATTATCTTTTTTATCTTTAGATTCTATTATATTACAATTATCAAACAATGTGTGTAATAATTTTTTTACATCTTCTATTGATTTTAGGTTTTTATTTTTTCATCATATTTTTATTAATGTAGTTTTGAAACTGTATTTTTCATATTTTAATATTGCTTGTATTTTCCATGATTCTTCTGATTTAAAATTTTGTATTTCTCTTTCTTTTTCTACTACTAGTTTTACAGCTACAGATTGTACTCTTCAAGCTGATAATCATTTTTTTATTTTATTCCACAATATAGGACTTACTTTGTATCATACCAATCTATCAAGTATTCTACGAGCTTGTTGAGCATCTACTAAATTTAGATCTATATTTCTAGGAGATTTAATACTATTTAAAATAGCTTCTTTTGTTATTTCATGAAATACTATTCTTTTTACATTTTTAGGATCAAGATTTAGTATATTACATAGATGCCAACCTATAGCTTCTCATTCACGATCTTCATCGGTTGCTATCCATATTTGATGATGAGTTTTTGCTAGTTTTTTCAGAGAGTCTACATTTTTTTCTTTATCTTTTGATACTTCATATATAGGAGAAAAATTGTTATCTATATCAACTCATATGTTTTTTTCAGGTAAATCTCTTATATGTCAATAACTTGCTACTACTTTGTAATCTGTTCATAGAAATTTTTCTATTGTTTTTGCTTTTGCAGGAGACTCAACTATTACTAGATTTTTTGACATAAATTATTTTTTTAAAATTTAAAATTTTTATTAACTTTATATATTTTTTTATAAAGTCAAAAAATAATATAAAAAATAAGTTATTTCTAACTTATTTTTTTACTAAAACTATAGTATAAAATCATCTATTTAATAAATTTTCTATTTCTTTTTCTGTTAATGGTATTATAGTTTCCAATGATTTTTCATCTATTATATAAGCCATATTATATCATACTTTTTTGTAAAATTTGTAAGTATCATATTTTCTTGTGAATTCTTCATTTAATACTCAAAATACTTCATTATATAATTCAAAAATTATTTTTCATAATCATTTTCATTTATATTTCTCTCATATTTCTATTCAAGTATGATTGTAAGTTTCATCTCATATATTGTAAACTCAGTCATACATTTCTCATACTAACTCTCAAGATATTTTATCTATAAAATTTATTTTTTTATTTTCTGTATCAATAACTATATTTATAGAGTATTTTTTTTCTATTTGATTTATTTTTATCATTAAATCATCATTTTCTTCTAAAGATTTTTTTTGAGATAATATATTATCTACTAAATTAGTTGTATTTTCTATTTCTTCTTGTATATCTAAAATATCATTTTCAGATAGTTTTATTTCTTTAAATCATTCTTTTTTATCTATATCTCATAATCATTCAGAAGCAAGTATATTTTCCCAATAATTAGTATCTTTTTTAGTAACCATATTATTTAAAAGTTAGTAAAATATTTTTAATTAAATTTTTATTATCATATGGAAATTTATAATTTTCTAAGTAGATACTTATATTATAAAAAATACTCCATATATTTCAATCTAAGTATGAAAAACTATTTCATCGTCAAGACATAGCATCAAAATCAGAAAAGTAGTTTTTAAACATATTATTTTTATTTATTATAGGACATATTCAGTTTGAAGTAAATTTTTTTAATTCTTTTTCAGAATTATCACATATTACAAAATCAAATCACATATATAGTAATTCTTCCAATTTATCTATACTCTCTATTCATACTATGTTTTGAGTTTTTATATCTTTTCAAATTATTATAAAATTGCAAGGTAGTATTTCAAGTCAATTTAATAATTCATCTAATTTATCTATATTTTTCAACTTTATTATTCAATATATTTTATTTTTAGATTCTTTAAAAAATATTTCTTTAATATTTTCTTTTGTTTTTTTCTTTGCAGAAATTATACTTTCTTTTTCACTCATATTTTTTATTTAATTATAAAATTTCATTTTTATTTTATCACATAAATAATTATTTTTCAAAAAATATATATTGACAATAATTAAAAATATATCTTAATTTTTAATTATTTAAAAATACTTTACAAAATTAAAAAAACTATATTATAAAACATATAATTTATAATATTAATTTTTAATTATGAATGTTTTATCTTATTTGCTTAAAATATTGTTTTTAATAATATTTTCAATAGTAGTTATTTTTACATACTATAAAGTTTTTTCTTTTCATGTAGAGAGTTTTTCTTGATATACTTGATATATTATTCTTATGATAATATTTTATGCTTTGTATAAAATATCTAATTTTTTATCTGATAAAGAATATGTATCTTTTTCTATTTTAAAAATATTTTGATTTTTTTCTTTACATCTCTTTGTTTTATCTTGACTGTTTTTTATGTATAACTGATCAGGTTTTTGAGAGTGAATGATACTTTTTTTAAAAATAATTTTTTATTTATTACTTCCTGCTTTGATATTTTTAATTTCTTATAGTTTTTGAAGAAGTATTTTAAAAAAAATAGAAAAATTTGATGAAGAATCAAATACTTTTAAATTTTTACTTAGTTTATGATTTTGATTTTTCTCATTTTTAACACTAGTTTCTATAGCTTGATTTTTTTGATTTTATAGATTAGAAACAGTATTTATTATATTGATTCTTTTATCTGTTTTTTCTTATAAAGAATTTTTAAATACTTTAAAATCTATTTATACTTTTGAATTTTCTATAAAAGACCATTATTCAGGAGATATTGTTAACTTAAATAATGTTTTTGAAAAAATAAATTTAAAATTATTAACTACAGAATTTTTATTTATATTTATCACTTTTTTGATAAGTGTAAATTTTATAAATATAGTTAGACCTATGCCTATTTGATGGGATGATTTGTGAGTTTATATGAATTTTCCAAATATTATGGCATTTTCTTGAAGTATAAATGAACTTGGTTGAATGATATCTTGGCAAGTTTATACTTGAATTTGATACTTATTTGGTTCTCCAACACAAGCTTTTTTCTTGAATAGTTTTGCTTGAGTTTTGAGTGTTATAGTTGTTTCTTTAAGTATAAATTCACTTTTAAAAAATACAAATACTTCTAGAAAAATGGAAACTTTTATAAATATTCCACTTCTTTTTTGAGCTTTATTTTTAGCTATGCCTATGGTTATATTTCAACTTGCAAAAGATATGAAATTAGATCCAGGATTATTTTTTCTTTCAGTTATAGTTATATATTCTACTATATATTTATTTAAAAAATATCTTTGATATAAAGATGATGATTCTATAAAAGAAGCTCAAAAAGATATTTTTGATAAAAAACAATATATGATTTATATTTTTATCATATGAATAATAGCTTGATTTACTTTTGGTATCAAGTTTACATCTCTTATGTTGATATCTGGAATTATTTGAATTATTTTTTATTCAAAACTTTGATTATCTTGATTTTTTGCATATATAGCTATATATATATGAATTTTTACCAAATTTGATCTTTGGTCAATGATGAATGTTGTTTATCCAAAAGATGATGTTTTACTTAAAAATACTGTATTTATAATCACTTTAACTGCTTTTATATCTCTTATATCATACTCTGTTTATAAATATAAAATTACAGAATTTAAAAAGTTTGGTATAGTTTTATCTTTGTTTTTAGTTTGAGTATGAGTATGAGTATCTCCTTGGATTTTTAAAAATATTTATACAGCTTGAAATATAAGCATATCTTCTATGTTGTCTTGAAAATGAGAAACATTTAATATAGATTATACAAAAATCATGTCAGTAGAAGAAAAATCTAAAAAAGAATTAAAATACTCAAATCAATCAATAAATGAATCTTGAACAACTATAAATGAAGATATGTGAAGGTATTTTTGATATGAAAAATGATTAAATAATTATATCAAATTACCAATAAATTTGACAATGCAATCAAATCAAAGAGGGGAGTTTACAGATATTACATTTATATTTTTAGCTTTAATTCCTGCATGATTATTGTTTTTAGCTTATAGAAGACAATATTTTGTTTTTTGAATGTTAGCTATATCTTTAGTTCCACTTTTGTTTTATTTTGTTCCTGGAGTTAATTCATATTTTACTTCTATTTTTACAAATATATTATTACCTCATTGATATGTTGTACTTTTTTTATTTTTCTTAGTGCCATTTTTGTATGTTATGTATTCACTCGATAGATCTAAAATGTCAGTTGTTTTTAGATTAAATCTAGTTTTTGCATTTGTTTACATATTTTTGTGGACTATTGCAGCTTACTGAATAGTTTGGTATGGTATAGCAATGTATTACAGTTTATTTGTTGCAATAGCTATATCTGGTTATTATATATCATCTTATTCATCAGATGAAGAAGATAAAATAAAAATGGTTAAATTTTTTGGAAGTATTTTGTTTTTGTGAATATTTTTAGTTTATTTCTTTATGTCATCTTTTCCTCATGGTTTTAACAACTTAAAAACTTCTTGATATAAAGAATTTAAAAATTCTCAACTCGATACTTATAACTCTATTTTTGCTAGCCATCCTGATTATTATAATATATTATCAGAGATAAATTTAACTTCAAAATGAAGAGAAAATTTATATAATGAAGTTAAAAAAACTAATTCTAAAGAGTTAGAATCTATTTTAAAATGAAATAATATAAATAATCTTTCTTCTTATGTCTTGATATTAAAAGAAATTGCGTATTGAGATCAAAAAAATATTCCACCAATATTACAAAAAGAAGCTTTTGATAAATTATCAATTATCTATAAAAATGTATTGTATCCTAAAAAAGAAGACAAAAATACAGCATGAATATATAGAATATGAACATTTTTAAAATATTTTATAATAGATAATCATAAAAGATTTCTAGATGATAGTTTAGTTTTTGAATTTTCTAAATATTTTTATGATGAGAAAAATATAGACTCTTGAGTAGAAAAAATGAAAAAAATGTGAGTTTCTTACTTTTTAGTAGATTTAAATACAGCTACTATAGATAGAGATCCTCGTCATGATTTGACTAAAAGATTTGAGTCACTTCTTCATACATTTACATCAAATAAATTAGAGCTTATATATACAGATTCTATGTGTTTAAAAATGGCTTTAGAAGATTATAATAAATCTCAAAAAACTCAAAAAGATTTACAAGACTTCATAACTACAGCTTGAGTTAACTATGAATCTTATCAAATGATTGATTGAAAAGAAAAAACTATATATAGATGAGAAAAACAAATATGATGTTATAACAAGATATTATCTCTTATATCAGAGAATAAAATAAATGAAAAAGATTATAATTATTTATTAAATATAAATAATTATATCAAATCTAATATGTCTAATTTTAAATCTCAAGAAGAAGTATTGCAATTTTTTCAAAATTATGTGACTAATTGATGGCTTGTTTTATTTAGAATTAAATAAAACAAATAAAAAAGAAATATTTTTAAAAATATTTCTTTTTTATTTGTAAACATCTCATCTATCTCATATATTATGATTTTATCAACAAAATATTTTTTATTTTTAAATTATGTAAAAATTTGTTTTTTTAAAAAATATATGCTACAATTTAACAAGAAATATTTTAATTTAAACTTTTAAATTATGAATTTAATAAACAAAATTACAAATTTTTATCTATCAAATAGAAAAAATATATTTTATATATTACTTTTTTTCATTTTTTTCATACTTTTCATAGATAATTCTTTTGCAACAACTGATACATCAAATGCAAAAAATCCTAATACAAATGAACAATCAGCTTTAGTTTCATTTTTAAATGAATTTCTTAAATGAGTAGCTATTATTTTGACACTTTGAACAAATTTAGTTTGATGGTTTTTATCTCCAGATTGGACTACTTGAAAACTTGTATGAATAGATTGAATATTGAAAAGTATATGGATAATGGTATCAAATATAGTTTATTTTATATTTGCTTTCATATTTGTATGGATAGCTCTTATGAATATTTTATGAAAATGAGATTGATATGAAGTAAAAACAGCAATTCCTAGATTTATAGTATGAGTTTTGATAGTTCCTTTCAGTTGGTTTTTTGTACAAATAACACTTTCAGTTTCAAATGTGTTAACAGCACGAGTTTTGTCTTTACCTATGAGTGAAGAAATTGCCTCATTGCCATGATATAAAGATACTATTTCTCAAACTAGAAATTTTTGTACTTCTTGATGGCAGATAACTACTTGAGATCCTAAATATATAAATGATTTACAGACGGATTGATGAGTTAAATGATCCAATTATATTATATCTTGTAATAATAAAGACTCTAACAATAATGTAAATCTGAAAGATTTATTTGTAGGAGAATGAATATATTCAGTAATGTATTATTATACATTTAGTGTTATGTCACTTGAAAATTATTCAAGAATTTTTCAATGAGATGTACTTGCTTGAGTTACAGATATTGTTTGAGTAGTATTTAAATTGTGATTTAGTTGAATATTTATACTTGTTTATCGATTGCTTTTGATAGCTTTGATTTTGATTATGGCTACAAGAATAATATATTTATGGATGTTTACAATGTTTTCTCCGTTATTTTGACTTACATATTTCTTAAAAAAAGAATGATCTTGAGATGGAATTATGTCAAAATTTACCATTAAAGAATATTTATCTTTAGCGTTTTTGCCGGTTTTTGTATCACGAGCTTTAGCTTTTTGAATGATATTTTTAATAACAGCTTGATCTAAAGTTGTAGATAATAAATTAGTTTCATGACAATGTATACAAATGCCGTTTACATCAGATAAAATGAAAACTGAAATATGTTGGCATTGAGTATATCATGATGAAAAATCAAAAACACATCAAGGTGATGCATCAAGTTGAAATTTCTGAAATTTATTGTTACAATTATTTGCTTTAATGTTTTTATGGATAGCTCTTATGGCAGCTATAAAAACATCAAAAATTGTTGCTGAAGTTGCCTCTCCTATAGAAAATATATGAAAATCTGTATGAGATATTATGAGAAAGGCACCTCAAAATTTACCTATTATACCTACTAAGTGAGAAGATTGAAAAACTCAGATGATGACTATGAAGTGATTTGAACAAAGTATATGAAATATTAAATCATGACTTGAACAAGCTTCTGCAACAAGTTGAAAATGATTTCAAAATTCTATTGAGAAATTTTTACCTACCTTAAATAAAGAGCTTATGAAGTTAAGGGAAACTTATCAAGATATATCTAGAAAAAGTTGACAAGAAAAGAATAAAGCATTATATGCTACATTAGATGATTGATATATGAATAAAGCACTTACAGATAGTGCAACTAGAAAACGAGTTATAGACGGTATGAAATTATCTTGAGTAGAATTAACAGATGCAGATTTTAATAATATAAATAATCTTTCAGCAAAATTATCTAAAGTATTTAGTGATGCTAAATTTAGTGAGTGAATTACTAGCGATGAAAGAACTCAGAAAAATATAATGGATAAAATAGAAAAATGATCTACATCATCAATACCTGCAATAAAAACAGCAGATGAAATAATGAAATCAAAATGAATTATTAAATGAACAAATGATAAAGAATTAAAATTTAAAGATAATAATAATCAAGATATTACAATAAAAATAAATTCTAATATGACTTGAGAAGATTATAAAAAGTTAATAGATAGATGATTAAAAGAAGATGAAATTAAGAAAATTTTAACAGATAAATGATGATTAAAAGATTCAGATATTGATGCTATAGTTAAAAAATATAATAATTTGAATAAACCTTCTAATACATAATAAATAAAAAATCAATTCCGTAGGAATTGATTTTTTATTTTATATATTTTCTTTTATTTATATTGTGTTCTTCAAGAGTTTTAGCATAATATATATGTCAAGTTTTGATATCATGTAAATAATAATAATAAGGAGTTTTTGTATAATTTATAACACTTATTATAGTATCTATACTTGGGTTGCTTATAGGAGTTTTTGGTAGTCAAGTCATAGTTCTTGTGTTGTAATCATTTTTTTGATATATATAGTTTGATAATTGCATTTTACAATCTTCTTGAGTAAGTTTATAACTATAACAAGCAGTAGCATCTGCTCATAACATCCAATTTTCTTCAAGTCTTTTTATCAAAATTCAGGCTACTTTTGGTTTTTCTTGAGAGTTTTTTTCTTCTTTTTCTACTATAGAAGCTATGTTTATGATTTTATCTAAATCAGTATAATTTGTTATTTGATTTTTTGTTATTTTTGATTCAAAATTTTTAAGTAGTTTTTTTATTAATATTTCTATATCAAAATTTGTAGGATTTATACTATAAGTATCTGGATATAAGTATCATTCTAGTGATAATTGATTTGTTAAAAATGAAAAATCAGCTTTATAATTATTTATACTTTGAGCTTCTTGAATAAATTCTCATTTTTTTATAAGAGATAAATTAGTCAAATAATTATCTATATCATATATATTCCATCATGGAAGTATAGTTATATCTTTTGAAGGAGTTATAGATCAAGATTTCAAAACTTTTATTATATCATCTATATTTGATCAATAGGGGATAGAGTATATTCATTTTTCTAGATTGAAATCTAGATTTTTTTTATTTAATTTTATATATATTTTTAGATACAATTCTTCATAATTTAATTCTCTTTTTAAACTTGATAAAATATTATCTCAGGATATTATCTCTATAGTTTTTGATTTTTTAGTTTTAATATTTAAAAAATCTTTATAATCAAAATAACTGTAAATAGGTATTATAAGTAAAAACAATACTATTAAAATATTTTTTTTCATTATTTATTTATTAAAATATATAATTCTTTTATTTCACTTCTTGTTTCTTCATCTGCTTCGTTATATAGTTTTTTAAGAGTTTCTTCATTTTCTTTTATATATTTTCTAAGTTTTTCTTTATTTTCTGGAGTTGAGGCATTTGGTATTCATATTTCATTTTCTAGTTTTTTCAAAAGTATATTTACATCTTTTTCTATTTGTTCTAAGTTGTTATCTAAAACAGTTTGTATTTCTTTTATAGCTTTATTAGGATGTCATATATAGTTCATAGCCATTTGTCAGTTATTTGCTTCATTATCTCATTCTGTAAAAATTATTATATCTCAATAATTGAAAAAAGAAGCTATAAATCAAGGATATTTTGTATTCATAGTTTTTATTTTTTCAGCATTCATACTTTGAGAACTTCCAAGTAAAAAAGATTGATTATAAAAATATATTTTTTCAGGAACTACTATATTGAAATCCATTTCTAGATTTACCATATTTTTTAAATAACCGATAAACAATAACAATTGAACTATTATGAGAAATATGTTTAAAGTATTTATTCATATAACACCAACATCTTCAAATGATTTTATAGTATAAAAAGTATTTAAAATTATAAATACTGCTATCAAAAGCATAATAAAAAATAAAAAAATTGTTTGATTAAAAAATTTAGTAAAAATAATATCTCATTTTTTATTTTTAGCTATAGCTGATTCTATATCTTCTATATGAGGAGTTGAGCCATGTATTTTAAAGAAATGATATAAATAATCAATTATTATATAACACCAGTACAATACATTTATTATTATAAATATAGCTAAAGCAATAGAAAAATAATTATGATTTTCATCAAATATCAAAAAATAAGCATTAGTAAAAGATGTTATTAAAACAGCAAGCACTCTCCAAGAGTGTATGACTCCATAAATCCAATGTCTTTTGATAACCATTAAAAATCTTATTCAATCATGTTTTAGTTTTTCTATAGCTTTTGTATCTGCCGATACATCAAAAGATTTAAAAATTTTTTCAAGAATGGTTTTAAAATTTATTAACATATTTTTTTTTAATTATATTATTTTTTCTAAATAAGTTCAATTTCTATCATCAATTATTTTGTATCATTTTTTAAATAATTCATCTCTGTATTTGTCTGCTAGAGTAAAATCTTTATCTTTTTTTGCTTGATTTCTCTTTTCAAATATATCTTTTATTTCTTCAGAAATATCTTCTTTTTTATTTTTATAATTTACTAAACTCATGACGAAATCTAGAGTTTTAAGCATTTCAAGCAAGCTTTTAGCTTCACTTATATATATATTTTTATTATCTATAGAAGTGTTTATATAGTTTATATAAGAGAAAAATACACTTATAGCTTCAGGAGTATTAAAATCATCTTCTAGTTTAGAAACATATTCTTGTATGTATTCTTGCATAGTATATCTAAATTCTATTCTTGTTTTTTTATCTTCTAAGTTATTTGAATTTATAGCAAAAGTTAGTTTTTTGTAAGTATTATCTATTTTTTTAATATTTAATATATTTTGATTAAGTTTTTCAAAACTAAAATCACTATTTTCATGATATCTACTATTCATAAAGGATAGTCTGATAGCTCTATATAAAACAGATTTTTCTATATTTGAAAATTCTTTTTCTATATCTTTTAGTGTGTAGAAATTTTTAAGAGATTTAGACATTTTTTTACCATCTACAGTTAGATGTCATCAATGAATCCAAAATTTTGCAAATTGTTTTCATGTATATCGCTCTGTTTGAGCTATTTCATTTTGATGATGAGGAAACACCAAATCAACTCATCACATATGTATATCTATTTGCTCTCAGAAGTATTTCATATTACAAGCACTACACTCTATATGCCAACCTGGTCTTCAATCTATTTGTATTTTTTCTTCTCCAAAAACAAATTCTTTTGACCAAAAATTTTCTTTATCTTCTTCTTTTTTAGCTTTCCATAAAACAAAATCAGAAGCTTCTTCTTTTGAATATTCATCATTATTTATTCTAACTGATTTTTTCATTCAATAGAAATCTAAGTGAGCTAGATTTCAGTATTTTTTAAATTTTTTTATATTATAATAAATACTTTTATCTTCTCATAGATAAGCATATCATTTTTTTATAAGTCAATTTATCATCATAACCATTTCATCTATTATAGTTGATATAGGAACTATATTGTCAGCAGGAGTTATGTTGAGTTTTTTTATATCTTCTAGAAATATATCACTGTATTTTTGAGTAAATTCTTTTAGTTTAATTCAAGCTTTTATACTTCAAAAAATAGTTTTATCATCTATATCTGTTATATTCATTGTAGTTTTTGGTTTGTATCACAAAAATTTTAGACTTTTTACAATATAATCTTCAAAAACATAAGTTTTTAAATTTCATATATGAGCATAATTATATACAGTAGGTCAGCAAAAATAAACTTTTACTTCATCTTGTTTTAATGGTTTAAATCTTTCTAATTCATTTGTTAAAGTATTTTTTATATATAGCATATTATTATTTATTATTTATTACTTTAGATATTTTTAAAGGGTCATAGTAGTTTTGTAGTTTTCAATCTATTAAAACATTTGGTCATTTACTACATTCTCATAGACACAAACAAGGTTCATATATAATTTTTTTTAAATTATATTTTTTAGAATCATTTTCAATTCTTTTTAGTATATATTCACTAAAATTTGATTTACATTTTCTTCAAGTACATACTTGTATTTTCATAATTTTTTAACATTAAAAAATATAGTTTTTATTATAGTAAAAACAAAATATTTGCAAATTATATTTTTTAATATATTCTAGATTAAATTTCTTTAGAAATGTTTTAAGTTTTATATATTTGATATTTTAATATTATAGAGTTATGTTTAATTGTTTTTAAGATTTAATTATGATAACAGTAATTGCATTTATAACTATGTTTATAGATCATATGGGTATATTATTTTTTCCTTGAGAAGATATTTTTAGAATAATTTGAAGAATAGCTTTTCCTTTGTTTGCGTGGATGATAGTTAGATGATTTTTTTATACAAAAGATGTAAACAATTATATGAAAAGATTATTTATACTAGCAATCATATCTCAAATTCCTATGTTTTTATTTTCACCAGATATTTTTAATGTAGTTTTTACACTTGTTTTTTGATTACTATCTATAATAATTATTAAAAATGATAAAATTTTTATCTATTTAAAGCCTATTTTAGTTTTTACTCTTATTTTAATTGCAGAGTATTTGAAGTTTGATTATTGAGCTTAT
>CAZIGU010000012.1:0-15447 GCA_964538545.1 uncultured Candidatus Peribacteria bacterium | reverse complement strand
TATATTCATAAAAAATTATATTTTAATAAAAAAAATGAAAAAAAATATTTTTTGATTTACTTTAATAGAAATTATTATAGCAAGCACTATATTGACTATATCAGTTTTTTGAATTTATAAAATGCTTTCTATAAATTTATTAAACACTTCTGAAACTCTTAAGAAAACAAATCAAAATGTCTTGTTATCAAGTCTTAAAGAATGTATAAAAAATATATGATATGATAGTTTATCTTGAAGTTATAATGTTTGAAGTAGTTTTAGTATAAACTTTTGAAACAGCTATACTTGATGTTTAACTTGAAATTATGATAATAATTTTTCTTTTACTTGAGTAAATATATACAATATGTCAGAGGCATGAAGTATAAATTATTTATTTGCAAATGTTTTAGAAAAAACATCCACTTGAATTAAATTGTGATTAAATATATATTCTACTGACAATTGATTTTTATACAATTCATGAAGTAATGATAATATTTGATCTTGATATATTTTAACAATAACAAAATAAAAAAATGAAAAAAAATGAAATATTAAAAGAAGTTTTAATAGAAAAACTTGTATTTTGATGAAAATGATTTTCTAGATTAAAATCTGACAATAAAAATATAGATTGAAAAACTATTTTTGTTTCTTGATGAGTTATTCCCGGTAGTGTAGTTAATATAAGAATACTAAAATCAAGAAAAGATTTTATAGAAGGGCAAGCTCTAGAAATAATTAAAAAATCTCCTATAGAAAAACTACATCCAAACAATCCTTATTGAAATCAAGCTTGATCTATGTGGGTAAATATTCCTTATGAAAATCAATTAGAAATAAAATTTAATCAAGTTAAAGAATCTATTTTTCATATAAGAAAATTACAAGAAAATATAGAATTAAAAGACATTATCCCATCTCCAATAGTAGATAATTATAGAAATAAAATTGAATTTAGTTTTTGAAAATATATATCAGAAAAATTTCAAATAAATCAAGATTTTAATGTATGATTTCATAAACAATGAGAGTTTAGTAAAATAGAAGATTTTGATTGAACTATATTGATTTCAGAATTAGCTAACAATATATATAGAGATATTAAAAAATTTGCTAAAAATAGTCTTTTACCCGTATACGACTCTTTTACTCAACAATGATTTTTTAGACATATAGTTATAAGACAGTGATTTAATACAAATGAAATAATGATTATTTTTTCTATAAATCACAAATATGATAAAATTAAAAATCTAGATTTTATAAAAGAATTCTTTTTAGAATTATCTAATAAATATAGTGAAATAAAATCTATATATTTAAGTTTAAATGATTCAAAAGCAGATATAGCTATTTGAGAATTAGAACTAATTTATTGAAAAGAATATATAGAAGAAAAAATAAATTGATTAAAATTTAAAATAAGTCCTAAAAGCTTTTTTCAGACTAATTCCCTATGAGCAGAAAAATTGTATGAAGCTACTTTAAACCAAATAGATAAAAATGATATAAAAAATTATATTGTTTTAGATTTATACTGAGGGACTTGAACTATTTGAATGATTTTTTCTAAATATGCTAAAAAAATAATAAGTGTAGAAATGGTGAAAGATGCATCTATAGATTGAGAAAAAAATGCAAAAGAAAATAATATAACAAATATGTCTTTTATAAATAGTAAAACTGAAGATTTTTTAAAAGAATATTTAAAAAACTGAGAAAAAGCAGATTTACTTATAATAGATCCTCCAAGAGCTTGAATGCATCCAGATGCTTTAAGAGATATATTGAAATTTGAAACAAAAAATATAATATATGTAAGTTGTAATCCTGCTACATTATCTAGAGATTTAGAATATATATTAAAAAATAGTCCTTATAAAATAAAAACTATTACACCTGTAGATATGTTTCCACATACTCATCATATAGAAACTATTGTAAATTTAGAGTTATCTCAAAAGATTTCATAACGTGATAATTATTTGTAATTGCATAAACATATAAAAATAATAACGTAGTATATAAAACAAAAAAATATTTTTCAGAAAATAGTTTATATATTCATATAGAAATGATAAGTATAACTGTAAATTTTAATAATAAGAAAAAATATATATTATGTCATACATATCGATAAAAAGGTGATATCTCCATAAAATGAGGTCAAGCTTTTAAATAAAATAAATATGTAGTAACCATATCTCATAAATTAACAAGTTGTATTAAGCAAAGCATTATAAATTTTATCATAATAAAAAATTAGAAGATATTTTTATAATTGTAATATATTAGAATATAAAAGTCAAAGCATTTTTTTGACTTTTATATTTTTATGATTATAAATAATATAATATTTTAATTTTATAATGTTTATATATGTAATTAGAAAAAATAATAATTTTTAAGATTTTTTTAAAAGATATAAAAACGGGATTTTAAAATGAATAGATGATATATTTAAAAAATACAAAATATATTAGATATATAATATTTTAGATTTAGATTTATAATCAATTATAGAGTATACTTTATTTGAAGAAATAAAAAATATTTTATCAAATAATATATAAATTGGTTGATTCTTCAGATTTATATAAAGAAATAATTTTTACATACAATAATAATTGATGATATAATAATCTAAATCAAATATTAGAAAATATTAAATCTTTTATAAAAATACAAATAGAGTTTTGATGAAATATAGATATAATAAAAATTGTAAAAAATAATATAGGTGAATTACTTAAAGAACGATATTGAAATTTATTTCATAAAAATATATAGAATATATAACTGAAAATGAATTCCCAAGAGATAATTTATATCCAGTAGCAAATCCTCAAAAAAGACATCATTTAAATAGAGAAGAATTTAAATGAGTAATTAAACTAACATGAAATAAAATAACAGAGTTATTTGAAGAACTTATTTGAAACTAAATAAAAATATGAAGTATTATTGAAGATCTTAAAACAAAAACTAGATTTACTATTGTAAATATTGCTGTAGACTGAAGAATATGAATAATAAATGAAAAGTTAAAAAACCAATCTTTTACTATTTTTGATATTAGAAAATATAAAATAATAAAAAATATAAAAAAATCTTTTTTTAGTTCTTTTTCATCTATTTTTTCATTTAAATATTTTTTCTTTCTTTTGATATAATTATATAAAAAATACTAAACATAACTATTTGACTTATTATAAGTCATCAAACTGCTCAAAATATTCAAAATCATATAATTACTAAACCAATTGAAAAAACTAATCTAAAAACAGCATTTAAGATATTTCATAATGATAAGAAATGAAATTTTCATATAGATTGCAAAAAAGCACCTTGATAAAGTCAAGCAAAAGATATAATCATAGTCAATCAAAGCATTGCAAATATATAAAAACTATCTATTTTTAAAAAATTTGATATTAAAGGAATAAAAAGTAAAATATTATATAAACTCAAATTCATAATAAACATAAATATTTAAAACTAAAATCACTAATAGAATTGATTTTGTTTTCATTTTTTACCATTTCCTTAACTAAAAAAGAGTAATAGCAGTAAAAATTACTCAAACAAGATTAAATAAACTAAGCAAACTTTTTATTTCAGCAAATTGTTCTATACTTAAATATCTTAGCATAATGGGATGATAAAAATAGTTTATCCCCAGCAAGTACTGTTGATCAAGCTATTAAAGCTATATTGAATAATTGTTTTTTCATATATTTGTTTCAAAAATAATTTAGATTATTACGATATTTTTATCACTATTTTAGAAGATAATTTAAATTTTAGAAAGATTTATTAATACTATAAAATATCACTCATTTTCATTATATTTATATGTTTGATTCAATTATAAGTATTTCAAAAACTTTCATCCATACTGATAACAATCTTTTCATAATTATCTTTTATCTCTAGTAAATTTCAAAACTCTCTTTTAATAACATCTTCACTTGTTATCAAATAACAAACTTGGATATATATTTTTTCTCATCATTTTTCAGCTATAAAATCTATTTCTTTTCCTCAAAGCTCTCATACAAATACCTTATATCAGTTAGATAACAATTTTATATAAACTAGATTTTCAAGTATTTTTCAGATATCACTCAAATAATTAAATCAATATATATTTCTAATTCAAATATCAGTAAAATAATATTTTGCTGTATAATCAAGTATTTTTTTTCATTTTATATCATATCTAGAGACTTCATTTATAATATATGGGTAAGTTAAATATTTTATATAACTTGAAATAGTAGTTAGAGAAACCTCTTTTTTAAAAATGTTTTTAATATAATTTCAGATATTTGTAATAGATATAATATTTCAAATCTCGCTTTGCATAAATTGCAAAATTTTTTCAAGTAATTTTATATTTTTCACTCAATATCTATCTACTATATCTTTTAATAAAATACTATTTAGAGTATTTTGAATATAGTTATTTTTTAAATCATCTTGATGCATCAAAACTACTTCAGGCATACCACCATATTTTATATATTCTTTGAAAGAATATATATTTGGAGACAATTTTCTAAATTCTAAAAACTCTTCATAATCAAAAGGAAATATACTCAAAGTCATATATCTTCAAGTAATGAGAGTTGATAATTCACTTGATAATAGTTTTGAGTTACTTCAAGTAATAATTATCTTATATTTTTTTTCACTATATAATCACAAAATAAATTTTTCCCATGAATCAATATTTTGAATCTCATCTATTATGATATATTTTATATTATTATTTTTATTTACATAATTAAATAAGTCATTTAAATTTTTATGATCCATAATTTCATCATTTATATCAAGTTCTTTATTTATATAAAAAACTTCACTCAAATCTATATTATACTCTTTTAAAAATCATATCAAACTATAACTTTTTCAAACTCTTCTTTGTCACTCTATTAGCAAAATATTATAAGTATCGCTATACTGTTTAATTTTTGGAGTATATTTTTTTCTTATAAAAATATTTTTACTTTCTAGATATGAAATACTTTTATTATATATATTATTTTCCATTGTAATATTTTTTAAAAAAATAAATATATTCCATTATATTGGAATATATTTATAAATCAATCTTATTTTACAAATTATACATAGCAGATATAATAGATATTGTGATTTTTAGGAAGTTAGCACTCTAGATATACAAAATTATTTAAGAAATAATTACAAGATATACAATATTTGCATATCATTCATACATCCAAAATGATTTATCTAAAAAGCCATCATTATTTAAGTTAAAAAATTTATAAGATTTAATATTACAAAATATTTTCTAAATCATATATTTTTATATGTTTAATCCAATTACTCACTCAAAAATCTATATCATCAAATGAAACAACATATTTTTCCCAATTATCTTTTATTTCTTCAAGTGGAGAATATTCTCCTGCTATAGTATCTTCTGATCCAAGCAAATAACAAACTTGAAAATATTTTATTATCCCGTTTTTTCAGCTATAAAATCAATTTCTTTTCAGTTTGATAATCTTCAAATTTTTATACTATATCCGTTTCTTTTTAATTCTAAAATACATAATTTTCAAGTATATTTCAAATATCCTTTTTAAAATCAAATCAAACTAAACTATTCCTAAGACCTAAATCTCAAACATAATACTTATTATAAATTTCAAAATATTTTTTAGTATCTGGATCTACTGATTTTACAAGTTCTAATATATAAACTTTTAATCAATAATCTAAATAATTCAAAACAGTTTCAGGTGATATTTTTACTTTTTGTGATTTTAAATAATCACTTATACTTTTTGCTGAAAATATATTTCAAACATTTAAAAAATATATAAACTTCAAATTCTATATATCTTCAAGTATATCAATAAAAATAGTTAAATTCATTTATATATTGTTTATCAATGGATTATTAAAATTTTTATCTAAAATAAATGGTATTGAAAATTTGATGACTCAACAAAATAATATTTTAAAGAATTTCAAACATATCAATGATTATACTTTTTATGATATGATACTTCTGGTAAAAATAAAACTCTATCTTTTTTAGTTAAAAAACTAAGTTTACTAATATTGTTAGTATAGTCAAAATTGAAAAATGCATTTTCTGAATAAATATTTACTATAGAAACTAATATAATAAAAATTAACAAATATCAATATATAATAAACTTTACTATTTTTGATTTATTTAATAAGAAAAATGTAAATAATAAACTTATTACTATAAAAATTAATAAATAATAAAATTTATTATGACTTTCTCTAAAAATTTTAAATACAAAAAAATTATCAAAAAAAATATGTAAATATATTTCAGAAAGGTGGATTAAGAGATTTTATAAAAAATACATACAATTAAAGAAAATAACATAAAAAATAAATATTTTCTTAAAATATGTGGATTTACAGATGTAAATAAAAATTCTTGGGAAGCAAAAGTAGTTAAAAAAACTACTATGCTTGGAATAATATCTACTGAAAATAAAAAATTTAGACCAAATGATAGTATTTCTAGAGAAGAATCTCTAAAAATGTTATTAAAAGCTGCTTGAATAGAAGTTGAAGAAACTACAAAATCAAGTTTTGCTGATGTTTCTGGTTGGTCAGTAAAATATGTTGAAAAAGCAAAACAATTATGAATTGTTAACTGACAAACTATAGCTTGAAAACTTATATTTAGACCAAAATCTAACATATCTAGAACTGAAGTTGCTAAAGTAATTGTAAAAACTATGGAAATGTCTAAATAATTTTAAAAAATAAATAGTAAAAACTATTCATTTTTTAATAAAAATAACTCAAACTATATAGTTTGAGTTATTTTTTCTTTTGAATCTTTATATGCAATTTTTGCCTCTTTTTGAGCTTCATTATGATTTATTATTATATTATGATATCATAATATAATTTTTATTGGATCATGAATATGCTCAGATTTTTCTAGCTCTAATTGTGGAATATATTTTTTGATAAATTTTGTATCTGGATCAAATTTTTGTGATTGTAAAATAGGGTTAAAAATACGAAGAGGTTTAGGGTCTGCTCATACAGATGCAGACCATTGCCAATTTCAATAATTTAAAGCCTCATCGTAATCAAGTAAATGTTTTTTAAAAAAAGCCTCCCCCCATCTCCAATCTATAAGTAAATCTTTTGTAAGAAAAGATGCTACTATCATACGACCTCTTCAATGCATCCGATTTGTTTCTAATAATTGCTTCATACAAGCATCTACTATAGGATAACCTGTTTCTCACTTACACCATTTATCAAACATTTTTGGATCATTTTTCCAATTTATATTTCTTTTTGTTTCTTGAAACTCTATATCTTTTGTTTCTGGAAAATAATAAGCTATATGATGCCAAAACTCTCTCCAAGCTAACTCTTGAATAAAATACTTATTTGTTTTTATGGCTTTATTGTAAATTTGTCTTATAGAAAAAACTCAAAATCTTATATATGGAGATAATTTTGAGGTTCAATCTTTATCTAAATCATTTCTATATTGATCATAATCTTCTTTTATATATTCATCAAATCTATTTATTCAGAAATCTAGTGTAAAATATGGATGTTTAGAAATATTTATAAAATCAGATATATTGTATTTTTCATCTATTTCAATAACTTTGAAATATTTAGGTTCTTGTAATATAAACTCAGATATTTCTTTTTCCCATAATTTAAAAAATGGTGTAAAAACTTTTCTTTGAGGTATTTTGGCAGGTTCTACAAGCAAAAAATCATGAACTAAATAAAGATTTTTTCAATCTTTTTTAATTATTTCCTCTATTAAATTGTCTCTACTTACTCAATAATTAGAATAAGTTTTGTTTGCATAAATAGAATCTATTTTATACTTATTCATCAAAAAAGGTATTATTTTTTCAGGAAAATCATAAAATATATTTAATCTTCAATTTGATTTTGAAGATATTTGTGTATCTAAATATTCTAAAATCTCTCTTAAAAATCAAAATTTTTGATCATTCAATCAACCAAAATCTAAAACTATATTTTTATCAAAAATAAAAATAGGCAATATCTCATCATTTTCAATAACAGATTTAATAAATCATAAATTATCAAAAATACGAAGGTCTTGTCTAAACCAAAAAACAGCTTTCTTCATATATTGTGTAAAGTTAAAATTATTAAGTAAGTAATTATAACAATATTTAAATAATTATATATAATAAGTTTTATGTAATTAAATATAGTTAAATTACAATTTTTTATATGAAAGTCAATATATATTTCTTTACTTTTAAAAATATATGATTAAAATGTATACATTATATTTAAAAAATGATTATGGATTTAATAGAAAATTATAAAAGAAAAAAAAGAATAAAAAATATAAGCATAGTTATGTTTTCAATATCTTTAGCTATATTATTAAATAGCCTACTAAATCAAACATGATTATGAAGCAATATAAAATCAAGTGTTTGAGAATATGCTTGAATTGAAAAAAATATTGAATCAAAATCAGACTTGTATATAGAAAATATTAAAAAAACTTGAAACAATATATTTGTCTTAAAATCTTCTAAAGATTTAATTCAAGTAAAAACTATATCTTTATCTATAGCATATAACCCTGAAATAACTTCAATAAAATCAAAATTTTTGTCTATTGATTGATGAAAAATATTGGATATAACAAAAAATAATTGATTTGATACTTTTATAATAAATTTTGAAAAAGAAATAAATATAAAATCATGAGAAGAAATATTACAATTATTGACAAATAAATTGTGAAATGAATTATCAAATATAAATATAGTTTGAGCTAATTTTATAGATAAAGAAAATAATAATTATAATTTAACTACATCTTGAATTTCTTTTTAATAAAAAGATTTATCAAGTTTTATTTAAAATTTAGTTTAGCAAAAAACAAAAAAATCAAATTTTTAATTTGATTTTTTTGTTTTTATTTTTAAATATATAAAAAGTATAATTCTAATAACAAAAAATCTCTTTTTAGGTGTCAAAAATAATGAATAATACATAACTGGTATAACAAAAAGTGTCAAAAATGTAGAAAATGTTAATCAAAAAATTATAGTATATCATAATCAAGCCCAAAACTCATCTTGCATAGCTAATGGTAATATTCAAAAAACTGTTGTTAAAGTAGTGAGTAATATAGGCCTAAGTCTAGATCTTCAACTTTCTGCAACTGCTTCAATTCTATTCATTCATTTTTCAAGATTTATATTTATCTTATCTATCAAAATAATTGCATTGTTAACAACTATTCATGTGAGAGCTATAAATCATATAGCAAAAGGCATAGAATAAGGATTTCAAGTAATATATAATCAAATATTTACTCACAATATAGCAAGAACTATAGTATAAAGTATTATAGCTGGTTGTAAATATGAATTAAATTGCAATACAAGTATAGTAAAAATTAAAAATATAGCTATAACAAAAGAAGTTAAAGTAGAAATTATTAAATCTTTATTTTCTTCATTTTCACCTCAAGCAGAAAAACTTATTCAAGTAGGAAATTTGTAGCTTGAAGCATATTCTTGCAATTTTTGTTGTATAAATGGAGTATCTTTTGCATTTTCTAAATCTGATTCAACTTTTATAACTATTTTTCAATCTTCTCTAGATATACTAGATATAGATGGTAAAACCTGATAAGTTAAAACATCTCTTATAAAGATTTTTCATATAGAAGTTTTTATATTTAACGACATTATATCATATACTGATAAATTACCATTTTCAAAATCTGATATTTTTACTTTTACATCTATATCATCATAATCTCACTTAATTACTCAAGCACTTATTCATGATGACATAAAAAATATTTCATTCAATATATCATTTGGAGTTAATCATAAAGAAGATATTTTCTCTTCATTTATTTTAAAAATAAATTGTCAAGGAGTATCTTTTGATGTTGTTGATACATTTTTAGTTCAAGAAACTGAAGATAAAAATTTTTCAAAATCTTTTGAGGTTAAAACTAAATCATCAAAATAAGTATTATTAAGTGCTTCAAGCTTTATTCATATAGGAGAAGATGAGGGAGGTCATCATTTTTGGACTTTAGCTTCTACTTTTAATCATTTTTGTTGTAAAGCTATAAATTTTTGATTTAATTCTTTTTCAACTTCAAAACTATTTTTTAACAAATTTCGATCTCTATAAGATTTATCAAAAAGCTCCATTGTAATATCTATTTGATTTTGCTCTATTTTAACAGACCATATTTTTACTTCTTTTACACTAGACACTATGGGAATAATATCTTTTAAATATGTTTTAGAAAAATCTGTATTTGCTCATACTTTTGTTTCTACAGATATATTTATTCTTGTATTATCACTAGCTGGGAATAATGTAAATCACAATTGGGGAGAAATGTATTTTAAACTTAAAATAGTAAAAATCAAAGGAACAAATATAACAATTATTCTGAAAAATTTTTTATCAACATTATTTTTTAAAACTTTATAATATAAATTATCTAAAAATCAAAATAATTTATATCTAAATCATCAATTTTTATTGTCTTTTTGAATTTTTCAGATTCTATCTTGTTCTAATAATTGCTTTTGTTCTAAATTCAATGTTGATTCTTGATTTTTAGATGGTATAAAATAGGATTTATTTCTAAATAATTTCATAAAAATGGCACTATTTAGAGTTAGAGAAAGTATAAGTCAAGCAAGTAATGTAATAAATATAGTTATAGGAATATATGATAAAAATTTTCACATTATTCAAGGAAGAAACATCATAGGAAGAAAAACTACCAAAGTTGTTGCAGTTCAAGAAATAAGAGGTTTATAATACTCTTTTATAGCAAGTAATACTGCTATTTTTGGAGTATATCATATACGAGCTTTATCAGAAGCTCACTCTACTACTACTATAATTGTATCCAAAGCTATTCACAAAGTAAGTAGTAAAGAAAAATTTGTCAAAAAATTTAAAGAAAATCAAAATTGATACAGTACTATAAATGTCACAAAAAAAGCAAGTGAAACCAAAAGAGTTGCGATAATTGCTTCTTTAAATCATAAAAATATAAATAGCATTAAAAAAACTAAAAACAATGTAGTTATTCAATTTTTAGCTAAATCTTTATAATCTTTTATTATTTCAGAGGCTAGATCATTTACAAATTCATATTTAATATTTTTAAATTCTGGTGTTGAAAAAATATCTTTTAAATTAGTTTTAAATTTATTAGATGTTGAAAAAATACTAACTTTTGCTTTTTTATTTATAGTTAAAGAAACATAATAATATCAGTTTTTTTCAAAAAATCATAATTCATTTACTATATCTTTTGATTTATAATCTCTTTTTATTTCAGCTATATCTTGAAGTGTAATTGTCTCTCATAAGCTAGATATTACAGGTATTTTTTTTATTTCTTCTATATTTTTTCTTTCTCAAGATATTCTATAATCATATACTAAATCTCATATATTATAGCTTCATAGTGGTGTATTTTTATTATAATTTCTTACAACTTGAGATATAGAAGATATAGAAATACCTAGGTTTTCTATTTTTGTTTTATCAAGAGAAATAAGTATTTCATATTCTGGATTTGGAGTAATATCTATATCTGTTATATTATTTTTTCATTCTAGTTTTTCCCTAAGATATATTGCTTTATCAAAGAGTTCTTCCCTAGTTATTTTGTCTTTTTCTCAAAATAAAAATAATCAAGTAAGAAGTTCATTATTTGAAGATAACTCATTTACAACAGGCTCTTCAGCATCATCTGGGAGTTTTACTTTTTCTACTTTATCTTTTATATCTACCAATAAATTTTTAGTATTTACTCAAGTTTCAAGCTCTACTGTAATACTAGATATTCATAAAGAAGATGTTGAGGATATTTTTTTTATTCATTCTATATCTTTTATTTCTTTTTCTATTTTATCTGTTATTAAATCGTCGATATCTGTAGGGTTAACTCAAGTATATATAGTATTTATTCATATAATTCAAAACTTTATATCAGGAGCTGATTCTTTTGGTATATAGGCAAGAGAAAAAGCTCAATAAAATATAAGTAAAAATGTAAGTAAAAGTGATACTCTATATTTTTTGACAAAAAATCAAAAAAATCCTTTTTCTAATTCCATATATATAAATTATTTATTAAATTATTTAATCTCTTTAAGAACATATTTATTTTCATCAAAATTTTTGATATCTGTTATTATAATTTTATCTTCATTTTTTAATGGAGTAATTATCTCTATTTTTCAATTATATGTTTTTCATAGATCTAGTTTTTTTTCTACTATTTTTCAATTTTCAAATATATTTATAACTCATTTTTCATTTCAAATTATTTTAACATAGTTTAGATCTAAAAGAAATTTTTGTGAATTATTTTTAAAAGAAATTTTAGCAAAATCTCATATTAAATCGACTTTATCAATTATTTTAACTGTTATTTTAAAGTTAAATTTATCATTTCAAACTGAGGATATATTTATTATTTCTCAAGATATTGTTTTATTATTGTAACTTATATCTCATTTTTGTCATATATAAAAATTTTTTAATTCTTCACTATTAACATAAAACTCTATCATTTTTTCATTATCTCATACAAAAGTTAACAACTCTCTTCAAGTACTAACGTCTTGTCATAAATCTACTTTTATATCTTGTATTATTCAAGAAATTGGAGATTTTATGATAAGTTTTTGATAATTTTTTTGCATTTCTTCCATAGAAGTTTGTGCTTCTTTTATTGATAATTTTATATTTTTTAAAGTTAATTCTTTATTTTTTATAGCATTATCATAATTTGTTTTAGCTTGTTGAAGTGTAAGTAAAGCATTTTGAACTTGATTATCTAAATCTATTTTTGTTTTATCAAAAGAAGTTTTTGTATTTTCTATAGAGTTATCTATAGAAATATTTCAAATATCTATAGATTTTTTAGATAATTCTATAGAAGACACAAGTATGTCTATTTGTTTTTCTTTAGATTTTCTAACTTCTAAATATGTGTCTAAAAAAGATTTTATATTATTTTTTAGAGAAATTATTTGTGAATAATTTGATTGTAAAGAATTTGAATAATTATTTAAAGAAGAAATATAGGAGTCTATATTATTTTGAGAAAAAGAAGAAGAAGTTATAGAATTTCTAACCACATCTTCTGCTAAAGAAACTATATTTTTTAGATTAATTATATTTTTTTCTAAATTTGATAATTCATTTTCTAAAGAATTATTGTCTAAATTTGATAAATCTTTATTTTTAAAAGAAGTATTTGACAAAAGAAATCTTATTTCATTTTCTAATTGATTTTTTAAAGAACTATTTTTAGCTCAAAGATATACTTCATAATTATCATTCTTGTATTTATTCATATCACTAACTCAAAAAACTTCATCTAAAAAATTTATTAAATCTGCTGACAGTAAATCAAATTGATAATAATATGTCTTTATATTTTCTTTAAAAGAATTTATAGTATTTTCATCATTTTTTATAGAAGTTTCATAATCAAGTTTTGCTTTTGATAAATCTTTTTCAAGTTTTTCTATATCTAAAGTATTTTTTTCTTTAGATATATTTGAAATATTAAGAGATGAGTTATAATCATATTCTGATTTTGATAAAACTATTTTAGAATTTTTATATGTAGTATCATAATTTAGTTGTGCTTTTTCCAAAGTTATTTTTAAGTCATCAATATTTTTTTGTAAATTTATATTATTAGTTTCATAACTTAAATTTAATTTATATATATTATTTTGTATTTTTTCAATATTTATTCAAAAATTTGATATACTATCATCTATTATCATAATAGTTTCTCAAGCTTGTAGTTTATCTCATTCTTTTTTTAAAATTTTAGATATTTTTCAAGAAGCTTGTGATTGTATAGATAATTCATTTTTAGATATTATCTTTCAATTTTTGATTATTTCAAAATTATTTCAAAAATCAGATACTTTTTTAGTTTCTATTAAAAAATCTTTTTTTTCTATATTTTTAAATATATCTTTAGTTTTAGAACAAGAAAATAACAATAAAGAAGAAAGCGTTAAAATAGCTATTATTTTTTTCATAAATTTTTAATTAAAGTATAAAATATTATTCTAAATCAATTCATTCATTTTTTATGTATTCTAAAAGATCTTTTAAATCATCATTTTTGATAATTCATATAAATTTATCATCTTTTAAAATAATTGTCATACTATCTCAAGTAGATATATTTAATTTATCTCTTATTTCTTTTGGTATAACAAGCTGTCATTTTGGTCATATTGTTGTTGTTCAATAAAGTTTCATTTTACATTTTTTTATATTCATTTGTATAAAAGTTATAAAAGTAAGAAAAGTTATACTAATATAGTTAATTTTTATTTTGATTTTGTCAATTTTTTAATATAATAAATTTTATTTTATAAGATTTAAAAATGAATATATTATCAAAAATAGTTATAACATCTGATGAAAATACTAAAGAAAAAATAATCTCTATGTTTAATTTTGTAAACAAAAAAACACATAATTCCTATGAAATATACGAAAAAATCTCAAGTGAAATAAATAAGATTTTAATTTATTCTAAAAATTTAGAAAATATATGAGAATATATAAGTCAAAATTATGATGTTGTAAAACTATATATCATATGAGTAGCAAATCCAATAGATACAGTTGATTTAAGATTTTGAGATGTAGTTTTACCAAATTGTATATTGAATGATAAAAATGAAATGTTTTTTTTGGAAAATTTAGTGGACAAAAATTATGATTTAAAAATATTTTGACTTGTTTTAAACTGAATATGTCTAACTAAAGAAAATATAAAAGATGATGAAGAATTAAATGAAATAAGATTAAATTTTACTCCAGATATAGTAGATAAAGATAGTTTTTATATAGTAAAAAATTTAAAAACAAATAATATAGAAAATATATTTTTAATAAAAGAAATTTGAGAAGAAACAAAAAATGCTTTAACTATACTTGAGCTTATGTGGTAAAATATTTAAAAAATAGATACAAATTGTATCTATTTTTTATTTTAAAAAGATTTTTTAAAATAAATAAATAAATATATTTTATATTGATTCATTATTTCTCATCTAAACAAATATTACATTTTTTATCTGTTATTAAACTTTCAAAAAGATTATAAAAATATTGTCTAACTTCTTCATCTTCCCTTACAAATCAGTCTTTTGAGTCTTGAAGTTTATAAAGTAAATCTAAAAAAGGTTCTTTTGATAGTATTTTATTATAATCTTTTTTTGTGTATAAAAGTCATCATATAAAAACTGAATATATTTTTTTAAAATCTATTTGAGAAATTATATATTTTAAAAAATTTTCATATATTTCTTTATAATTTTCTGTTTCTAAAAGAGGTAAAAATCTAATTCAAAC
>CAZIGU010000011.1:0-15629 GCA_964538545.1 uncultured Candidatus Peribacteria bacterium | reverse complement strand
CCATAAGCTTTTGAAACATCATAAGCTCCAGCATATTTTTCCAAAAGTTCTATTTCTCACTTCATATTTTTATATATTAACTTTTAAAAATATTATTCCTATGATAATCTAAGTAATGTTCTCTTCATTATACTGGAAGCATAGAATATTGTTTATCTGGAGAAATGCTTAATTTTGAACATGTCATTTTTGAAAGCCATGGAGAAATAATTATTTTTTTATCATTTGTAAATGAAATAAATCATCTATCAAATAATAAATCATATGTAGGAGTCAACATAAAACCATTCTTTGGGTCTGTTTTTTCATGTAAATCAGCTTTAGCCCATGGTTTAATATGACTAGCTATTAATAATCTGTCATCAGATATTAAAGTAATAGGACAAAATGGACATTCTTCAAGTAAATCTTGCCTATATTTTCATTGTCATTTTCTTGCTCTAATTAATTGTTTTTTATCTTCAATTTCAATACTATCTTCTTCCATTATTTTTTCCTCCTCTTTTTCTATCATATAAGGATGTTCATAATCATCAAAATAATCTACAAATAATCTAAAATAGTATAAATTATTTCATTCAGAATTTTCTAATTTTATGGCTGATAAATAAGTTATATTAGGTAATGATAATTCTCTAATTATTTTATATGCTTTATCACTAGAATTAATATAAATTCTAGGTCATTTAATTTGTATTTGTTCTTCAATATTAAAAAATAATATATCATCTAAAGTATTAATAAAATCATATCTTTCTTTCCATAATAAAGGTAGTTTATCTTTATTTATATATGGTTGCTCAGGATTAATATATTCATCTTTTACATCATCTAAATATTGTAATAAATCTTTTTTTAGCAAAAAACATTTATTATTGAAAGCATTTCAATTAAAAAAATCTCTAATATCTTTTCATTCATTTCATACATAAAATTTAGCTTCTCAATTTCAACTTCAAATTTTATTACTTCTTAACACAAAACAATCAGGAACAGTCATTTTTTCTTTCGTATCAATTACTTTTAATTTTTCGTTATTAATATTTATAAAATTTTCCATATAAATTATTTAAGATTTAATTGTTTTATTATTGCCATTAAAACAGGTACTACTATACTATTTCAAGCTTGTTTATATGCTTGAGTATCACTAACTGTTATTTTGAAATTATCAGAAAATCACATTAATCTAAAACACTCTCTAGGTGTTAATTTTCTAATTAAAGGTCATTTAGTTATATAATTATCAACTCAAGCTCTATGCATTTTATGCATAGTATTTAATAATGGTCTTGCTATTTCTAAGTCAGTTTCAGGTTTAGAATAAAAACTTTTTGTTCAAGAACTTAAAACATAATCTTTAACTTTTTCAGATAGATAATATTTTTTATCTACATCATTTTTAGGCATGTGTAATATAAAGTCTCAATGCCAATTAAATTGTTGATTGGCTTTTTGGCATAATGCAATATCTCAATTTATTTGAGTATACATTTTTTTTATATTTTTTTCTTTTGTTACAAAGTCAATTCATTTTTCTCACAAAAAATATTTAGAATTTGGATTATCTTCAAGTAAATCTTGCATAGTTATTTCCAATTTTTGTGGTTTTGGAAAATCATAGTTAATATTTTTATCTTTAAATCAGACAACAAAAACCCTTTCTCTATTTTGAGGGATTCAATAATCTTTTGCATTTAAAACTTTATATGAAAATTTATACCCTAATTTTTTAAAGTTTTTCTCAATATGTTTCCATGTTTCTCAATTATCATGATTTAAAATTCATTTAACATTTTCATATATAAATATTTTAGGTTTTGACTCTTCAACTATTCTCATGAATTGAAATATTAAATTTCATCTATCATCATCTAATCATTTTCTTTTTCATACCATAGAAAAAGATTGACAAGGACTTCATCAAATAAGAATATCTAATTCTCCTTTATATTTTTTTCAATCTAAATGAAATACATCATTATACCATGATTCTTCTGTTATTTTGTAATTATCAAAATATGTTTGTTTACAAAACTTATCAACATCACAAGCAAATAATATTTCATGTTCAATTCATAATCTATCTAATGCATGTTCAAAAGCTCATATTCAACTAAATAATGTACCAACTTTTATCATTTTTATTTTTTAATTAATTATAAGTAATTCATTAAAAGCTCATCGCTTATTTTTTTCAATTTTAAATAAGTTATATTTGTTTCTCATCTCTCAACCATACTAATATAACTTCTATCAATTCAAGTTTTTTCGGCTAAATCAGATTGACTAATTTCTAGCTTATTTCTAGCTTCTTTTATTGTTAATCACAACTTTAATAGTAGTTCTTTTTCTTCTTTTTCCATAAAAAGATTATTAAATATAACTTAGTAGAATATATTCAGAAACTAATAAAAAGCAACTTTTTATATTTGTAGAATAAATTCTACAAAAAACTTTTGTAGCTTGAATACCAGTAATTATTAAAGTTAAGAATATATTTGTTCAATAATTTTAAAACTTCTTTTTTAAAATCTTGTTTTGTAATTTCATTATTTTTTAGTTTTTCTTTTAATTTACTTATGGCTTTTGTATCAAATAAATCTTCTTCTATTCTTCTGTGAAATGTTTCTACATGTCAATTTTGTTCTTTTCTATTTATCAAAGTATATCATCAAATTTTTCTTTCAAAAATAATACTATTTTTTGATAATTATTTATTTTGTTAAAATGTGATTAGTAAGCCATATTTAACTATTATGAATTTTAGAAAAAATTTTAGTCTATTTTTTTGACTTGTTTTGCTCTTTAGTATCTCATCTCTGAGTCTTTTCAAGTGGTCGGATTTGAGTGGGACGATACAATTTTTTTCTTTTATTTAAAAGCAAAAAAATAGATGACAAATATTTGTCATCTATTTTTTATTCTTCATCTAAAACTAAATCATCTATATATTCTCATACTTCTATAACTTTTTCTTCAAAATCACTTTCATCTAAATATTCAACTTCATCTTCTGTATCAATTATATCTTGTTCTGTTTGCATATCATTTATTTTTCTATATTGTTTTCATGCAGGAATAAGTCTTCATATAATTACATTTTCTTTTAATTCTTTTAATCTATCTATTTTTCATGATACTGCTCATTCTACTAAAACTCTTACTGTTTCTTGAAAAGATGCAGCAGATAACCAACTATCAGTATAAAGTGATATTTTAGTTATTCACAAAAGCAATCTTTCAGCTATAGCTGTTTTTTTACCTTGTTTTATAAGTAAATCATTTTCTTGTTTAAATCTAATAATATCAACTATATCTCAAGGGAAAAATGCACTATCTCATTTATCAAGTATTCTAACTCTAGAAAACATTTGTCTAACTATAATTTCTATATGTTTAGAATTAACTGTTTGTCATTGAGAAGCATATATAGATTTTATTTCATCTACTATATATTCTTGAGTTTTTAGTATTCAAGCTACTTCAACAAGTCTTTGTAAACTTACGTGTCCTTCTGTAACTTTTTGTCATTTTTTTACTAATTCTCAATTTCTTACAAGTAAATTTGTTGTTAAAGGAACTTCAAATGAACTTATTCTACTATTTTCATCTTTTACAACTATTCTTCAATCTTCAAGTTTTTTAATAATTCAATCATGTTTTGAAACTATTTTTGATTTATCTTTTTTTGATTTAGCTAAAACTTGTTTTTCTTTTACTAAAGCATTTTCTTTTACAAGTACTTCATAATCAGATGGGAAATAATACTCTTCTTCAAGTATAGATGCTGAAGTAATTGTAACTACATTGTGTTTTTCACTTTGTTCTATTGTTATAGTTCAATCTAAATCGCATATTATAGCTGGATTTTTTGGAGATCTAGCCTCAAAAAGTTCTTCTACTCTTGTCAATCATTGAGTCATATCTCAACCTTCTTTTGCTACTCATCAACTATGAAATGTTCTCATCGTCAATTGAGTTCATGGTTCTCAAATAGATTGTGCTGCTATTACTCAAACAGGTATTCAAATATCAACAACTTTATTTAGTCATAAATCAAGTCAATAACATTTTTTACAAACTCAACCTTCAGTATCACAAGTAAGAACTGATCTAATATTTACTTTTTGAATATTATTTTTAGTTATTAAATCAAGTATTTTAATATCAACCGTAGTTCAAGCTTCAACTATCAATTCTCAAGATTCATTTTTAACATCTAAAGCCAAAGTTTTACCAAAAATTTTATCTTCAAAACTTTCTTCAAAACTTCATCTATTTTGATTTTTAACAACTTCTTCTGAATGAACTGTATGACAATCATCTTCTTTTACTATAATATTTTGAGCTGCATCAACAAGTCTTCTAGTTAAATATCAAGATTGTGCTGTTTTTAGAGCAGTATCTGATTTACCTTTTCTTCAACCATGTGTTGCGATAAAATATTCTAAAGTAGAAAATCATTCTTTTAAAGTAGATTTAATAGGAAGTTCTATAGTTTTACCAGAAGTAGAAGCTACAAGTCATTTCATTCAACATAATTGAGTTAAATTTCACCAATTTCATCTAGCTCATGAATCAATAAAGTTAAATATATGATTTTCTTTATTAAATAAAGATTTCATTTCAGATTCTATAACTTTTTTAACCTCAGCCCAAACAGATATAGATTGATAATATTTTTCATTTTCTGTCATAAATCACATCCAATAATGTTTTTGGATATATTTTACTTTTTCATCAGCCTCTTTTAATAAGTCCTTTTTATTTTCAGGACTAATCATATCAAAAGCAGATATAGACAATCATGATAAAGTAGCATATTTATATCAGAAATTTTTTATATTATCTACTAATTTTGCAGTTATTTCAGATCAAAGTTTTTCAAAACTTTCAGATAATAAATTTTTTAAAGCTTTTTTATTTAATACTTTATTAACAAAACCTAATCATTCTGGAACTATTTCATTGAAAAGTATTCTTCAATATGTAGTATCTACTATTTCTCAATTTATTCTCACTTTAACTAAAGCTCTTAAATCAACATTTCAAGAGTCATAAGCTAATCATAAATCCGTTTTTCAAGCAAAAACTTGTCAAGTTCAAGGAGAGTTGTCTTTTATTTGAGTTAGATAATAACATCATAAAATCATATCTTGACTTGGAGCAACTATAGGTTCTCAAGAAGATGGAGATAAAATATTTTTAGAAGAAACCATCAGTTCCCTTGCTTCTTTTTGAGCAGCTCGAGTAAGTGGTAAATGAACTGCCATTTGATCTCAGTCGAAATCGGCATTAAATGCAGTACAAGTCAAAGGATGTAATTGAATAGCTTTTCATTCTATTAAAACAACCCTAAAAGCTTGTATAGAAAGTCTATGAAGAGTAGGTGCTCTGTTTAATAGTACATATCTTCCTTCAATAACTTCATCTAATGCATCCCAAACTAACTTACCTCATTCTTCTATCATTTTTTCTGCATGTTTAACATTGTAAACATATCATTCTTCTATAAGTTTACCTATAACAAAAGGTTTAAAAAGAGTTAAAGCCATTGTTTTTGGTAATCAACATTCATCTATTTTCAATTTTGGTCAAACAACGATTACAGATCTTCAAGAATAATCAACTCTTTTTCAAAGTAAGTTTTGTCTGAAACGACCTTGTTTTCATTTTAATATTTCAGTAAGTGATTTTAATGCTTTTTTAGTAGCATTTACATATCAACTTCTATTAGTTCTAGTTTCTCATGTTATAAGCATATCAACAGACTCTTGAAGCATTCTTTTTTCATTTTTAAGAATTACATCAGGAGCTCATAATTCCATAAGTTTTTTAAGTCTGTTATTTCTATTTATAACTCTTCTGTATAAATCATTTAAATCAGATGAAGCAAATCTTCAACCATCAAGTTGAATCATAGGTCTTAAATCTGGTGGAATAATTGGAAGAGCTTCAAGAATAAACCATTCTGGTCTTTGTCAGCTTTTTAATAAATTAGAAGCTAATTTTATTTTTTGTAAGATTTTTTTCTTTTTTAGAGTAGAAGCTTTTTTAAGTTCTTCTTGTTCTTTTTTGATAAACTCTTCTAAATCTATTCTCTCTAAAAGTTTTTTTAAATACTCAGCTCAAGTTCATCATACAAAAACATGAGGAAATTTATCTTTTAATATTCTATAGTCAAGTTCTCAAATAACTTCTCAAACTACAAGCATTTTAAGTTTAGCTCTAAGATCCTCAAAATCAAGAGTTAAATCATCTATTCTTTTAAGTAGTGATGCTTCTAAAGATTTAAATTCTTTTTCTTTTATTTCTCAAGATTCTTTTTTGATTTTTAAATCATTTATTTCTTTTTGCACTTCTTTTTGTAATTCAACTTTTGATACTTTAAAAGTATCTTCTAAATTTCTTTGAGCTTCTTTTATTTTATCTTCAAATATATCAGTTACTATATAAGAAGCAAAATAAACTACTTGTTCCAATTTTTTAACTGGTAAATCTAAAAGTAATCAAACTCTAGATGGAACTGATTTTAAAAACCAAGTATGGGCAACAGGAGTATACAAATCTATATGAGCCATTCTTTCTCTTCTAACTGTAGATTTAGTTACTTCTACTCAACATCTTTCACAAACTATTCATTTATATCTTATTCTTTTGTATTTTCAACAAGCACATTCATAGTTTTTTCTAGGACCAAATATTTGTTCACAAAATAATCCTCATCTTTCAGGTCTCTGTGTTCTATAATTTATAGTTTCTGATATCAAAACTTTTCAATTAGACAAAGCTCTAATTTGTTCAGGACTAGCTATTCAAATAGATATTCAAGCTAAATTATCTAAATTTTTTCATTTAGTTATATCTAATTTTCATATATTTTTACCAATTTCAGAGAAATCAGTAATTTTGTCATTTAAGAAATTATCTAAGTTTTTATCAAACATAGTTTTTTTAAGTTATAGGTTAAATATATAGTATTACTCACTATCTTCTTTTGAAAAATCTAAATCAGCTGTTCATTCAAGTTTTAATACATCTTCATATCTGTTTCTAATCAAATCTTCTCTAGAATCTAACTCTTCTTTATCAAGTAATTCTACATTAAGTCAAATTGCTTGTAGTTCTTTTATAAGTACATTAAATGATTCTGGAATATTAGGTTTTTTAATAGTTAAATTTTTTACTATTGCTTCATATGCTTGAGTTCTACCTGCAACATCATCTGATTTTATAGTTATCATTTCTTGAAGTATATTTGATGCAGCATAAGCTTCTAGTGCCCACACTTCCATTTCTCAAAATCTTTGTCCTCAATTTTGAGCTTTACCTCAAAGTGGTTGTTGAGTTACCATAGAATAAGGTCAAACAGATCTAGCATGTATTTTATCTTCTACTAAATGATGTAATTTTAACATATATTTCACTCAAACCATAGTTTTTTCTTTAAATGGCTCTCAAGTTCATCAATCAAATAATTGAACTTTTCAATCATCTGTAAGTCATACTTTTTTCATCATATCACCTATTTCCTCTATTTTTATACCATTAAGTATTGGAGTAGCTATTTTAATTCACATTTTTTTAGCAGCAAGTCATAAATGTGTTTCAAGTATTTGTCATATATTCATACGAGAAACTACTCATAGTGGATTAAGTATAATATCTACTGGAGTTCAATCTTGTATAAATGGCATATCTTCAACTGGAACTATTCTAGATACTATTCATTTATTTCAATGTCTTCAAGCCATTTTATCTCATACTTCTATTTTTCTAGTTTGAGCTATAAATACTTTTACTTGTTTAAATACTCAAGTAGGTAGATTATCTCATAATTCTCTTTTTAATATTTGTATATCAATAACTTTTCATCATTGTCATGAAGGTAGTCTTAAAGAACTATCTTTTACATCTTTTGATTTATCTCAAAATATTGCTCTAAGTAATCTTTCTTCCGGAGTAAGTTCTTGTTCTCATTTTGGAGTTATTTTTCAAACAAGAATATCTCATCATTCTACATAAGCTCAAATTCTTATAATTCAATCTATATCTAAATCTTTTAATTTTGCTCGAGATACATTTGGTATATCGTCTGTTGTTTGTTCAGGCCCAAGTTTTGTTTCTCTAACATCTAAAGAAAATTCTTTTATATGAATAGATGTAAAATAATCTTCTTGCATAAGTCTAGAGCTCAAAATAATTGCATCCTCATAATTATATCAATTCCAAGGCATATATGCTACTAAAATATTTTTTCAAATAGCAAGTTCTCAATTATCTATAGCTTGTCAATCTGCTAATATAGTTCATTTTTCAAATTTTTGACCATGACTAACTTTTGGTCTTTGATGAATAAGTTCATCATGATTAGATCTTTTGTATGTTCTTAGTTCATATATTTTTTTCTCTCAAGAGTCATACATAACAGTTATATGTTTTGCATCAACTCAAATAACTTCTCAACTATCAACTGCTTTTATAACATATCAACTTCATTCTCAAATAGTTCTTTCCATTCAAGTTCAAACTATAGGTGATTCTGGTCTAAGCAATGGAACTGCTTGTCTCATCATGTTTGTACCCATTTCAGCTCTTGTAGCATCATCGTGTTCCAAAAATGGTATCAAAGAAGTATCAACTGACATTATTTGTTTTGGAGAAACATCTATATGAGTTATTTGTCTAACATAAGACAACGTAGGTTCTGAGTTTGATCTAGCTCATAATCTAGTTTTTGTAAAATTTCAATAAAAATCTATTTCTGAATTAGCTTCAGCTATAACTAGAACTCTTTCTTGATGTGCATCAAAATAATCATACTCATTTGATAGATATCATCTAACTTCTATTTCATCTAATGATATATTTTCTTTAATTTTTTTAGCATCAGATTCAGTAATATATTCTTTATCATTAACTATAACTTTTCCATCATCTCAAATTATATCTCATAGAGCTATTTTGTTTACTACAGATTTTCAATCATTTTTTACTGTATGTAAAACTTTTCTAAAAGGAGTAAGTATAAATCAATATTTATCAACTTTAGAAAAAGAGGCTAAATGAAGTACCAATCAAATATTTGGTCATTCTGGAGTTGCAATTGGACATATTCTTCAATATTGAGTAGGATGAACATCTCTAACCTCAAAAGAAGCTCTTTCTCTAGTTAATCAACCTGGTCATAAAGCAGATATTCTTCTTTTATGAGCTATTTCAGATAATGGATTTGTTTGATCCATAAATTGTGATAATTGAGATGAAGCAAAAAACTCTTTAAGTATAGCAACAAGTGGCCTAGAGTTGATAAAAGTTCAAGCTGTAGCTTCTTCTATTTCAACTATAGTCATTCTGTCTTTTGCTATTCTTTCAACTCTTTGAAGTCATACTTTTACTTTTTCTTGAACAAGCTCTCAAACTGCTCTTACTCTTCTATTTTCTAAATGATCTATATCATCTAAAGTATATCATTCTTCTCAAGATCTTAGATTCAAATAATATTTTAAAGATGTTACTAAATCTTCAATATTTAAAAATTTTCATTTCTCATCTTCGTATCTAGTAGATATTCACATTTTTTTTTCTATTTTCATTCTAGCTATTTCTCATAAATCAAATCTTTTAGAATCAAAAAAAGTAGTATTAAAAAGTTCTTGAACTCTTTCATCTGTTGCTAAATCACCTGGTCTAAGTATTTTATATATTGTATGAATAGCTTCTAAAGTATTCTTTGTTTTATCTTTTTCAAGAGTTGAAGCTATATTTGTAGCTATTATATCTTCTTTTAAATCTTTAAAAGTATCCAATATCTCTGCATTTGAACTAAGTCAATAAGCTCTAAGTAAAACAGAAACTGGTATTTTTCTTTTTTTATCTATTTTTACATTTATAATTCATTTTTTTTCTATATCTATTTCAAACCAACTTCATCTAGCTGGAATTATTTTTAAAGAAAATCCCTCTTCTCAAGAAGTAAAAAATATACCTGTAGATCTAATTATTTGAGAAACAATAACTCTTTCTATTCAATTTATTATAAAAGATGCTGTATTAGTCATAAGAGGAATTCAACCAAAATATACATCTTGTTCTTTTATCTCTCAAGACTCTTTGTTTAACATTTCAAGTCTAACTTTTAATGGAGCTTCATAATTAAGATTTTTTTTCTTACAAGTTTCAGGATCATATTTAGGTTCTTCAAGGAAATGACCTTTATAGTAAATATCAACTCTCTCTCAAGAAAAGTCACTTATAGGAAATACATCTTTAAAAGCTTCTTCTATTCAAGAAGTTAGAAATGTTTTATACGAGTCTAATTGAACTTCTAAAAGTTCAGGAACAGGAGCAACTGATGTATCATCAGTAAAAAAATGTCTTCCTGCTATCTCATATTTACTTCAAACTTCACTACATTTAGGAGTTATTTGTTTTTCCATTATAATAATAATTAAAATTTAAACACAAAAAATTGCCCTACCCCTACTATCATGACACATTCAAAAGGTAGTGCTAACATTTTTATTATATTTAAAAACAAAAAAAAACAAAAAGTTTTTAAACTTTTTGTTTTTTAAAAATTAAACAGATTTCTTTCTTAAAAACATAAGACCTAATCAAGCTAACAAAGCAAGTATAATTGCTAAAACTTCAGCTGGTCATGTTTCAACTTTTGTCATATCTTCTGTTTTTGCAACTTCTTCTATAGGAGCAGCATTTGTAGCTTCAGTAGTTGCAACTTCTGTAGTAGATTCACTAGGAGCAGAAGTAGTCATAGGAACTACTTCTTCTGAAGAAGCAGAGTTTAAATTAGTAGAAGTATTCTCAGTAGAATTATTTAAAGAAACATTTTCTACACTAGTATTATTTTCATTAGAAGATAATTCAAAAACCAAATCAACAGCTGAATCAGCTCAAGTTTCTATAGTGTTACCATCTTTATCAGAAACAAAAAGTGCTGCAAATAAATATGATAAATTTGAATCTAATTGAGTTTCAGTTTTTATAGTTAATTCTCTAGGTGAACTAATAGTAACTCAAGTTAAAGATATTTCAGTTAAAGAATCATCTTTTTTATTTAACATAAAACTAAAAGATTCTACTTGTGTAGCCAAATCTGCATTAAAAGTAGCTTTTATAGTATTTAAATCAACTGCTTTTACTGATTCTAAAGCAAAATTTGACTGAGTGTTAGTAAATCAAGAAGAACTAACTTCTGATGCAAATACTGAAGCGATAGAAAAAGTAATGGCTAAAGCTCAAACAACTATGTTTTTTAATCTAAACATAATACAAAAAATAAAAAAATAAAATAAACTTGTAAAACATCTTTTTTTTTCTAGAATAATTTTAGATGTCTAGCACATATTAACTTTTTATTTTATTTTGCAAGTTTTTTTATGAAAAAAAATAGCTTTTGATTTACACTTATAGAAATGCTTGTAGTTATAGTAATTATATGAATACTTGCTATTTCTATAAAATCTTTTAATTTTAATAAATCTATGGATAAAGAATATTTATTAAAGTATAGAAATGAAGTTTTTACTATTTTAGAAAAAACTAGAAATGATTCTCTATTATGAAAATCTCTATCTTGAAATAATCTTATCATACCAACTAAAAGAGTTATAACTATAACAAAATCAAATTGAACAAACTCTTGAACTGTATCACTAAAAAATTATTCTTGAAGTAGTCTGATAAATTGATATAATGAAAACATAACTATACCAAAATATTTTTCTATAAACAACATAAAGTGTAATTCAGAAATTTTGTCTACATTAGATATAGAATACACTTGAAATCAAATAACATTATCTTGAAGCGACTGTAATACAGATAAAATAACATGAGAAATAGAAGTAAAATACAAAGCTCTTACTTGAAGTATAAGTATAAATACTATATCAAACTTGATACAAAAAAACTAAAAAATGAATTAAGAATTCTTAATTCATTTTTTTATTATTTCTTTATTTAATAAATAAAAATACGATAAATAAATAAAAGAAAATATAAATCAAAATAATGAAATATTTATATAAGAATTAAAATCAAAATAATTTAAAATTTCTTTTCAGAAAATAAATAAAATTAAAGAAAAAATCAATATTTTTAAAATATATAAAAAATCAATATTTATTTTTATATCTTTATTTGAAAAATAATAAAGAATTAAAAATAATAATATTTGAGAAATTAAAGTTATAATAGCTCGTCAATAAAAACTATAAAAAGGTATTATTAAAATATTTCATATAATATTGAAAATAGTTATAAAAATATTTATTTTTAGTATTATACTTTCTTTTTTAGATGCTATAAAATAGTAATTATATAGCATTGATATAAAATAAAATAATAACACAAATAAAACAATATAAAATACATCAAGTGAAGTATATGTGTATTTTACATTGTTTATATAGTCATCATTTGATATAATAAGTAAAATATCTTTTGCAAAAATAAAACCAAGCAAAACTATAAACATAGAAAATCAAAATAAAAATCTAAAACTATTTTTTAATAAATTTTTCATTTTTTCTACATTATTATATTCAAAGCTTTTTGATAAAATAGGTAAAATACTATTTAAAAAAAATAATGATAAAACCATTAAAACTTCAATTATTTTCATAGGCAAACTATACAATGCTATAGATATATCTCACTTAGATTCTCATTCTAATAACGACAATATTATAACATCTACTTTAAAATAAACTACACTCAAAAATAAAGCTATTCAAAATGGTAAAGATATTTTAAATAACCTTATCATATACCTAAAATCAAATAAAAATCTTATTTTAGCTATTTTATTTGCATAAAAAAAGTTGAGTAAGAAGTTTATAATTATTCAAATAAGTCAAGCTAAAAAAACAAAGATCAAAGCATCTTGTTGTCATAAATGCAAAAAATAAAAAACAAATATAATTACAAATAAAGTTATTATTTTACCAAAAACAGCTGAAAATAAAGAAAATTCTATTTTCATAAAAGACTGCATAAGTGATAAAACTGAAGAATTTAGCAAGCTAAAAAGTGAAAAAAAAGCAACGATTATAATTCATAAAATTGAATAATAAGAATTGTATCATGGAATAAAAAAAGCTATTCAAACACTAAGTCAAATTATAAAAATTGCTAAAATAAATCTGAGAGTCATAACATTTCAAATAATATAACTTGCTTTTGATTGATCTTTTGAAATCTCTCTTATAGATATAGTGTATAATCACAAATCTGCTAAAAAAGTAAAAATAGCTAAGTAATTGTATATTTTATTATATTGTCAAAAAGTTTCTGTAGGCAAGTATTTTGTCAATATTGATAATAAAAATATTGATATTATTGCTGTTAATGCTTTTGATAATATTTGAGAAAAAGTATTAGATGCTATTTTTTTAAACATTTTTTACAAATAAAAAAGTAATAATTTATATTTAAATTATTACTTTTTTATTAAAAATCAAAACTTATTTAAAAATATCTCAAACACTTAAATTTTCATTTTTTAATAAAGTTTCTCTTAAAGATAGTATTTGTTTATCATCTATTTTATTTTTAGACTTTTCTTGTTCTATTTTATTTTTTATAATTTCAACTTGTTCTTTATCTATCAATCAATTATTAAAAACAGGAAATTTATTTAGTTCTGCTTTTATATAAGTATGTCTAGAACATTTTTTACATACAACTTCTGCATTCAAACTTCATCAAGAAGTTCAAAGTATTTCCAAATCATCTTTATCTATAGAAGATGAACAATCAGGACATTTAAAATGTCAAATAATAGAGTCAACAATATTTACAAGTATTTTATAATTCATAGTATAATAGTTATTAAGTAAAAATCTTAAAATATTATAATATATTTTTAAAATAATTCCAAAACTTTTTGCAATCTTTTTATTGACTTTTCTCTTCAAAGTATATAAATTAACTCCAAAGCTCAAACTGAAAACTCTTCTCCAGATAAACTAAGTCTTATAGGCCACAAAACTTGTCAATTTTTGAATCAAGAGTTTTTTATATTTTCAACAAAAATATTTTTTATATCTTCATAAGAAGAAAAATCATTTTTTTGTAAAACTTCTATTCATAATAATATTCATTTTTTTGCTGTTTCTAAATCTTCTATCTTCATTTTTGAATTTATCATAAGAGAAAAAATATTTTTATCTATATTTATATCTCTATAAAAATAAGTAGTTAATTCTTCAAACTCTTCAAAATACCTAATTCTAGTTTGTAATTCTTTTATTATTTTTATATTAAAATCTTTGTCAAATTTTGAAAAAATATTTATATAAAAATCATTTTTATATTGTTCTAAATATTGACTAATTTTTATAAATAATTTTTCAGTGTCATAGTTTTTTATAATACTTGAATTTACAAAAGTCAATTTATCTATATCTATCAAGGCTCAAGAAGTATTTATTTTTTCTATTTTAAAATCAAAATCTAAAAGATTAGAACCTAAATTATTATTTCTCCAGTCTTCAAAAGATGAATTTATAATATTTGATAAAAAATCTATTATAGATTCTGTCAAATATCATTTTTCAAAATAATACTCCAAAGCTCGTTCAGGATCATGTCTTTTTGATAATTTTCTTTTTGATTCTCAGTCCATTTTTACTAAAGGACCATAATGAGCATATTTTGGAGGTTGCCAAGACATAGTTTGAAATAACTGGAAATGAAGTGGCAAAGAAGCAAACCACTCATCTCATCTGACAACTGTAGTTGTTTGCATCAAATAATCATCTATCAAGTGAGCAAAATGATATGTAGGTAATCAATTTTTTTTACAAATAACTATATCTAAAAAATTTTCTTGCATAGATATTTCTCATTTTATTTCATCTTTTACAACAATTTTTTGTCATATTTCTCAAGGAGATTTAAACCTGATAACATATTCTTTTTTTTCTTCTAAAGATTTTTTTATATCTTCTATAGAAGCATATCTCCAAGAAGAATATTCTTTATATATTCAAGTTGGAACTTTTATTTTATTTTGTATTTCTTTTATAGATTCTATTTCTTCTTCTGTTAAAAAACAAGGATAAGCTAATCATTTATTTAGTAAATCTTTTATAAATACTTTATAAATATATTCTCTTTTTGATTGAGTATAAGGTCAGTATTCTCAAACATCTTCTCATCATTCTCAAATAGGTCATTCATCAAAATTGATTCAAAATTTTTTTAAAATTCTTACATACTCCACTGCTCGTCAAGCTACTTCTCTTTTTTGATCAGTATCTTCTATTCTTATATAAACAATTCAAGAAGTTTTTTTAGCAAAAATATAATCTATCAAAGCTGAATACAAGGCTCAAATATGTAAAAATCAAGTTGGAGATGGAGCTATTCTAGTAACTTGTCATTTTGTTTGTCTTTTTTTGTATTTTAAAAAAATATCATCAGGTGTTTCTAAAATATCAGGAAAAATAATATCTCAAAGCATAAATCTATCTTAATAATTAAAAATATTTTCAATTATATATTTTTTAAAAAAATTGCAAAAAATATTATTAGTTATAATCAAACCCCTCCAACCCTTCCCTTAATAAAGGAAGTGAGTTTAAAAAATTAATTAGTTC
>CAZIGU010000010.1:0-16429 GCA_964538545.1 uncultured Candidatus Peribacteria bacterium | reverse complement strand
GAATTTCTCATTTTTGTATTTCATTTCATTTTAATAATATAAAAATATTGAATTATAAATACCCTGAACTTTTTTTAAAAGCAACTGTTAGTGCTTGAACTTATATAAGAAGTATTGCAAATGATTTATGAGAAATAACTTGAAGCTGATGATATATAAGCTACTTAAGAAGAACTCATATAAGAAATATTGATGTAAATGATTCTTTAAATATTGATAATTTTGAAATAAGTAAAAAATATGATATCAATAAATTATTTCCTTGATATAATTTTTATCAATTAAATAATGAAAAAATATTATCTGATTTAAATAATTGAAAAAATATAGAAAATTTTCTAAAAATAGAATTATGATGAGAAGTTTTTATAACTGATAAATATGAAAATATAATATTTATATTAAAATCTAAGTGAGATTATTTGCATCCAGAAAGGAAAATATAAAAATTTAAAAGAAAATTAAAAAAAAAATTTGCTTTTTAAAAAAAATCTAATATACTCATTTTACTTTTTTAGAAGAGTGAAAGTAAAAGTTTAAAAACTTTTATGGGTTAGTAGCTCAGCCGGTAGAGCAGCGCCCTTTTAAGGCGAAGGTCGTGGGTTCGAATCCCGCCTGACCCACCATTTTTTAAAAAATAAAAATAGAGATAAATCTCTATTTTTTTATTATTATATTTTAAAAACAGAGAATTTTAAAAATTCTCTGTTTTTTATTTATTAAAATCTAAATTAAGTATTTTTTCTCTAAGTGTTTTATTTACTGCTCAAGTAAAATTATAATTTAATTTTTCTTTACTAAATTTTTTAATACTTTCTAAAGTATTTGGTCATAAATATGATGTTGCATTATAATCAAAATATCAAAAATATTTCAATATTTCTTGTAAACTTTTTACATCTTCATTATAACTTCATAACTTTAAATCTTTTGTAAGAGAATAAAAATCTTTTACTTTAGAAATGTTTTTAGTTTCAACATTATCTTTTTTTTCATTGGAAATAACAACTGTTTTTTTAGTTATTACTTTTTTACTATATATAGGAGAAAATATTTTTATAGCTTCTAATGCTTTAGTTTTTGCTTGAGAAATTTTATACTTTTTATAAATAGTTAAATGTAATACAAAATCATTATATCAAGATATTGCTAAAGAGTAAGTTTGATTATCTATAAAATTTGATTTTTTTAAAGTATCAAATTTAGATATAATAATATTTTCAATTTTATCTAAAGAACTTTTTATATTTTCTTGTGTAGTTTTATAAATAGTGATATTTTTTGAATTATCTTTTATTATATAAATATTTTCTGGATTTTTAATTTTAGAAGATATATCTAATATATTTTTATTGTAAGATAATATTTTATTTTTAAGAGAATCATCTTTTGTTTGTAATAATTTATCAGTTGTTATTATAAAATCTGAGTAATTTTGTAATAAAGTATAATAATTATTTTTTAATGTTTTATCAAAAGAAGTATAATAATCTATATCTTTTATAGTAATATCTTTTTTTAATTTTGAAATTATAGGTTGTAATTTAGTTTTATTAACTACATTTCATTCTATATAAGATGTTATATTATCTAAATTTATAATTTTATCTTTCGTATAAGAATTTATATAATTCATTATTTCTTTTGAGATAATAGATTTTTCAACTAATATTATTGAACTTCAAGTATTTACAATAGGTTTAACTATAGGTAAAACAGGTTTTGTAGGTAGGTATATTCATCATCCCCCACCTCATCATCAACCTCATGATGATTGATTAATAATTACTTGGCAAGAACTTCAATTCCAAGAATATCAACTTTGACAAATAAAGTTACAACGAGAATTTGAAGAAGTAGTAGAATAGATAGAATTTGAATCTACAGGAGTCCGTATAGTTCAATTCCAAGTTTGAGTATAAGATGAAACTGTATTCCAAGCTCGATTAGTAGGAAGTCAACTACAAGTAAATACTCTTGTATTTGCTATACATCAATTTCATGCTTTTGTGTATCAAGTATTGCAGGTAAACTCACAATTAGGATAAGATCAAGTTATAGTTCAATTATTTATACTAGAACACATAGGTATAGGATTTATTATATTTATAGAGTTCTTTATAGTAGAATTTTCAAAAGCACTTCAATCAAAAAATAATTTTATAGCATTTGTCTGATTTGAGTTTAAATTAAAAGTATTTTGCCAAGTTTTATCTCAACTACAATTTATAATTCAAGAATTAGTTTCATTTATATAATATTTTATATTATTTCAATTTCAATTTGAATCTATATAATTACATCATCAACTTAAAGTTATATTTGTTGAATTAGTATAATTTGAATTTAAAGAAAAAATATTTATATAACTATGAGTTATATTTAAATTTATACTTGAAGAATAAACATTTGAAACATTTCAAGAAATATCTTTAAATTTTACATAAACTATTTTTTCTCAATTTCAACTTAATAACTGCCGATTAGTCTTATTTTTATCATAATTTTCCCATACTGCTCAAGAAAAATTTGAGTAATTAGAAATCATCATTTGATTAACAGATGTATCATCTGTTGCATCTAAAAATAAATTTACATATAAATTATTAGTTTGAGTAATTCAATTATTTATAACTATACTTCATGTTGGAGGTGTTATATCGTTTACTATAAGTCAATTTATAGGTTGATTTATAGTTGTAGTATTTCATACCCAGTCTCTTAATCATTCATTGAAGACAAATTCATAACTTCAAGATGTTAAAAATGTTAAAGGTCTAAAAATAATATTTTCTTCTGATATAGAAAAAATTCAGCTAACATTTGTTCATGATTTTTTAAATAAAAAACTTCAAGTGTTAGTAGTTTGCAATCTCTCTGAAAATTTTAGAACTATATTTCAAGAAGAAGATAAAACTATAGTATTACTTCAAAAAATTGACTGTCAATTTATAGTTTTTAATACAGGTTTAGATTTATCCAATTCTATTATTGAATTTGAAAAAATATTATTTATATTTCAAAAAACAATATTTTGGCTTGTTATATCAAGGATTTCTTGTGTATTATAAATATTATCAGAAAAAAGAATATATCAAGACATAGTATTTCAACTATAAGAGTTTACTTGATTTCCTCAGACAAGCAATCATGAAAGATTAGATGTATCATTTATATTTTGAGAAAATTCTACATAATAAGCATCTAAAAATCAATTTCAATTTAAATCTCTAGTTTCAGCTTTAGTTATAATATTATCACTTGTTATACTAACATCTACTGTTTTTATACTTCAAGAATATATGTAAGTAATAGTATTTGTTCAATTTATAGCAGAAGTAGGATAATAATCTAAAACTAAATTACAAGTACTTCAAGAATAATAATATGAAAAATTTGAATTAGTATTATTTTGTAAACTAAATCAATTACAACTAGAAATAGTATATCAACTATATGTAAATCAAGATGGTATATTTAAATTTGATAATTTTGTTCAATTATTATTTTCAGATATATTAACAATTTTTATATTTAATAAATCTCAAGATTTTACATTTGAAATATTATTAGTATATGATATATCTGTAGATTTTTTTATTTGTAAATTTAACAAAGCAAAACTAGTATTGTAAAAAAGAAAAAATAAGAAAAATATTAAAAAAAATTTATACATATTTTATTAGTTAACAATATAAAAATAAGTGTTTTTAATTTCAAAAATTCATTTTGTAGTCATTATATTTATATAATACTTTCATTTTTCTAAATTAGCTGGTATTTTAACACTTAAAACATTATCATTTATTATATTAAAAGATGTATTTTTAAGTATAACATTATTACTAAACTGTAATGAAATGATTTTTGATAATCAATTTCATTGAATTACTACATAAGTATCCTTATCTCATTTAATTTGATTTGGAGTTATATTGTAAACATTGACTTCATCTTTAGAATATATAAAAGATATTTTATCATTTAAAGGCAATATAGAGTTATCTTTTAATTGAAGAATTATAAAATATTCTCAATTTGAAAAAGTGTTTTTGTTTATACTCAAATAATATTCATTATTATCTTTTATAGGATAAAAACTAATTCATCAAATATTTATATATTTGATATTCTCTATTCAAGTTCAGTAAATATTTATTAAATTATTTAAATTTGAATTAAGATTATATTTATCAAAACTTATCTTAATATTTTTTATGTTAACAATATCTTTATTTAGATTTTCTTTTAAATCTTTTTGTTCTTGATTTTCTTTTAAATCAATTTTCTTAAAAATATCTAAATCATTTTTAAGTATTCAGTTATTTTTTGCTTCTCAGATTATTTTTATTCACTCTCATTTCTTTAAAGAAATATTTTTATTTATATTTATCTCATTATCTTTTACTGAAGCTTTTTTTATATTTATAGGTAGCTTTAAATAATCTATTTCTAAATCTCAATATAATCAATTTTTTGGAATTATATTTATTTCGATAATATCTCATTTTTTATATGGTATCTCTTTTTTATATCAAGTTTCCCAAGTTGAATTTTTTATAATAAAATCTATTTGAGAATTTTTTTTAAAAACTAAATTATCACTATTATTAAAAAATAATAGTGATAATATTAAAATTAAAAATATTGAAGAAAAAATCAAAATTATTTTCATAACTAATATATATATAAAGATAAATCTCTGTTTACTACATTGACTATATCATTTAAAGTAACTGTTATCTTTTCATCAGGAAACTCTCAAGATGGTCGTAAATAAACAAATCTTATATAAGCTCAACTAGATGTATCATAATCTGAAGAATCTATAACTCAAGATATAGGATTAGCAAATCAATTCAAAGGTGTAATAGTATAATAAACTACATCTTTTTCTTTATCTTTAAAATATATACTATAATTTTGAATATTACTTCTCTCTAATATCCATGGTTCATCATTTGGATTTACATCAATTATTAAAGGTGCTGTATTTATACTTCAAACTATAGCAGAAACAACAACTTGCTCTCAAGCTATAGTTTTGTTTAAGATAAGTATTGTTATAAAAACAATACTTATAAAAGATAATATTTTTTTAAACATATTATTTATTTTAGATAAATAAATTTAGTTTTTATTAGAGTTCATTTCTTCAATTATTTTTTTTCTAAGTTCTTCTTCTTTTTTTGCTTTTTGTTTAGGTCAAATTATCATAAAATACAAAACAACAACTATCAAAAATATAATTATTATTCATATTACTATATAATTTAATCAAACATATTTTTCTTGATATTCTATAGTTATTTTTTTCTCATCTAAAAAATCTTTCTTTTCTTTATTTTTTCATTCATAACTCAACTCTATTTTTGCTGTTATTTCTTTTTTTACATTTCTAGAATTTATAGATTGCCAAGGCATAAGAAATTGTGCTTTTTCAGATGCTTTATCTGCATAATAATCTGTTAAATTTTTAAAATTTACAGTTTTTGTTCAATCTTCATTTAATACAGAATATCAAAATCATAACCAATTAGAGGTAAATTTTCTTTCAGATTTAGGTAAAACATTTCATAAAGTATCATTTATAGGTATATAGTCTACCATTTTTTCTCAAATATAAGCTCAAGCAGGACTTGTTATAGTTTCTTTTCATACATTTTTCAATATCTCTCAGTTCTCGTCTATTAAAGTTATTTTTCAATTAGGTTTAATATGTATATTTCAAGTATTTTGAAATACTGTTTCAAAAGTTATAGGAAAATTTGAAAACAAATTATTTTCTTTAAATTTATTATCAGATGTTGTATTTCATACTTTTATACTTTTAAGATTTCATTCTATTTTAGCATCTCAAGATACATTTACAAGCACAAGAACTCAAAGTCTTTGAACTACTGCTACTTGCACTCAAGAAGGTGCTCAAGGAGAGAAAAAAACAGCTGCATAGTGTCATCCTGGTTCAGCATCTTTTGGAGCTTTTATAGTAAAACTTATTTCTTTTGATTCATTTGGAGCTAGTGTAATATTTGAATCATCTACTTTTACCCAACTACTAAGAGAATATTCTGGATTTATTTGATCTTTTGTTTTTACAAATTTTGGAGTTCAAGTATCATCTCAAGCTATAAAATCTTCTGTTTCAGTATAAAGAGTTATACTCTTATCAGATGAATTTGTAATCTTTATAACTTCTTTTTTAGTAGAGTTAGAATTCATATCAAATTCAAATTTTAATGGACTTATTGATAATGTTGCAAATGATGTTTGAATAATTATAAAAAAAGTTATTAAAAACAAAAATATTTTTCTCATAAGTATTATTATAATAATAAAAAAGTATAGAAATATACTTTTTTGAATATACATAAAATAATAAGAAAATCAATAAAAAAAACATTTTCTTTGCAAGAAAATGTTTTTCAAAAATTAAAATGATCAAGTAACTGTAAATACATGTTGTATAGTATAATTTCAAGCAGGAGTTATACTAGATATAGATGCATTTGATTGAACATTAACTTTAGCAGTATCTGTAGGATTATCTACACTCATTATAGTAGTAGAAGAAGCTGATGAAACAGTAGCATTATCTATAGTAGGCATATCTCATAAAGTAGTTGTAGCATCTGCAACTGTAAGATTATAACTTTCTACTCATTTAGAAACAACTCCACTGTAAGCTATAACATCTCATTGAGATGAAGTTAATCAAGAATTAACAGAAGATACTGAAACCATAGCTCAATTAGTGGCATTTGTAGATAAAGTTATATTCATAGCTCAAGTACTTACTTTAGAAGATTCTAAAACACCTAAATCTATAACTCATGTTCCTATAGAAAAACTTAATGTAGGTAAAACTTGTGCAGAAACATCAAGATTTAAAGCTCAAGCAACTGTTGTTCATGAATAAGATTGTCAAACAGTTTGTCAAGTTAAAGATAAACTTGTTGTTGAACCTGTTAAACTCATAGCATAAACACCATTCATAGCAACTAAAGCAACAATACTTGCAGAAGCTACCAATTTTTTCAAACTTGTTTTCATAAGAAAATAGTTAATAAATAAAAATAATTTTATATAAAGTAAGTTACTTTGTAATTTTAAGCAACACTTTTAATTATCATTTTTTTTAAAAAAAGTCAAATTTATTTTTTATTTTTTTGACAAATTTATTTTTTTTAGTATATATAAAAATACATAAAAAGGAGAAAATTGAAATGGAAGATAAAACTTTATCTATGGCAAATATTGAAATATTGCTAAAATCTCTTGATTTAATACAATCAAACTCTAAAAGTTTTGGTGATAAAACTATAGATTTAGCAACTTCAATAATTGAAAGTCTTCAAAGCTTTGATTATGATAATCCAGATAGAGAAGCGCTTATATGTACGATAAAAAAACTCCAATTTAGCTGGATAGGAATATTAAATGACATTATTATATCTCAGATCAAAGTTGATCTAAATGGTCAAATATTGCTGATGCATCAAGATTTTTTAAATCAACTAAATAATGGAATAAATCACTGTTATGTTAAATTAAAAATTCCTGGACAGCTTATAGCACAAATACAACCAAACGAGACTCTCTCTCAAGAAGAATTAGATAAAATTCTTTCTGAGTTATAATCTTGTTTTATCTTAAAGCACTTATACATAAGTGCTTTTATTTTGATTTTTTTTAGAAAAGTTATATATTTAAAATAATTATTTAATAAATATAAAAAATGATAGAAGTAATAAATAAATATAATATAAAAGCAAAAAAATCATTATGACAAAATTTCTTAATAGATGAAAATATTTTAAATAATATATCTTCATTAACAAATATATATTGAGAAAATATAGTAGAAATATGACCATGATTTTGAGTTCTAACAGAAAAAATTATCAAAAAAAATCCTTCTAGTCTAACTCTTATTGAATTAGATAAAGATATGATAAATATAATAAATGAAAGAATAAAATTGAATGAAATAAATTTAAGTGAAACTTGAAATTTTAAAATAATAAATCAAGATATTTTAAAAACAAAAATTGAATTTAATGATTACAAAATAATTGCAAATATCCCCTATTATATAACTTCTCCAATACTTTTTAAATTTCTATATGAAGAACAAAATAAACCAAAGACTATGATAATACTTATGCAAAAAGAAGTATGAGAGAAGATAATTTCAAAAGATAACTCTTTTTTATCTTTATACATAAAAAAGAAATCAAATGTAAGCTTAGAAATACCTGTTAAAAAGGAGTATTTCTACCCTAGCCCAAAAGTAGATAGTGTAGTATTAAAATTTGAAGTAAAAGAAGATAATTCTGAAATAGATGATAAAATTTATCTAGATTTTTTAAAATTAGCTTTTTCATCTCCGAGAAAAAAACTTATATCAAACTTATGAATAAAATATGATAAAAATAAAATATTACACTTGCTACAAAAAAAAGGTCTAAGCGAAAACTCAAGACCTCAAGAATTATGATTAGATGAATATATATATCTAATAAAAAATTTAATTTAATATTTTTCTGTAAATATTTTTTCATGATTAACTCATAAATTTATAAGTTTTTCTATAACATCGTTTACCATATTTGGATTTCAACATATATAAAAATTATAAAAATCACTTATATAATCTTTTGTTATCAAATCTGTAACTCTTCAATAAAAATATCATTCTATTTTTTCCTGACTAAGACAAATATCATAAGAAAAATTATTATCAAAATTTTTTAATTCATCAAGTAAATATAAATCAGAAAAAGATCTATTTCACCATAATAATTTATTTTTTGTATTATTTTTTCTAGATATTATTTCTTTAAGCATAAAAAAAAGTGGAACTATTCATGTTCAAGTTCATATAAAAAGTGAATTTTCATCAAAATTTTTTATATTAAAATGTCAACTAGGTCAAACTCATCTCAAAACAGATCAAACATCTACATCACATAATTCTTTACTTCATCATCTTCAACACTCCAATCTTTTAACTATAAAAAATATTTTATTCTCATAAAAATAAAACACACTATAAGCTCTTCAAAATCAAGTTTTTGGTAATAAAAAAGTTATAAACTCTCAGGGTTTTATATCTAAAATATTATCACAAGTAAATATCAACATAAAAACATCTTTTGTAAGATTTTTCTTTTGAATTAAAGTAAAATTTTTAATCATAATAAAAAATTGAATTTTTAAATTTTATATATAATATAAAAAAAATAATTCTTAGCAAATATAAAAATGAAAATAATAATTCTAACTATAATTAGCTGCTTCATACTTATAAATACTACTTTTTCTTTTGATGTTAATTCAAATATAGAATCTTGAGAATACAACTACCCTATAGAAATTTATCTAAATCCTACAGATAAAGAATCTAAGATATTTTATTATACAGATTGAGAATGAAGATTTGATAATATAAAAGAATTTTCAAAACCTATTATAATATATGAAGATACTAAATTAAACTATTTTGCCACATTATGATATGAGTCAACTAAAATAAAAGAAAATAACTATATTTTTAAATATAATTCTAATTTAGAACTTATAAATATTGATGATTATTTATATTTAAAAAACAACAATAATGATATTGTAAATATATATTATCGGAATATTTTTAGTGATGATTTTAATCTAAAAATAGAGAAAAATATTTTTTTAAACCCTTGAGAAAAATATAAAATAAATTATAAAATAAAAGAAAAAAAAGATTTTTACATAAAATCTCCAGATTGAGAAATAAATAAAATTTTCAATATAAATATCATAAAAAAAGAAAATCCAATAAAAAATGAAACTCTAGAAAATGAAGATATAAGTATTACAAGTAATGAATATCAAAAAGAAAATTTAAGCACAATTGAAAAACAAGAAGAAATTAAAAAAGAAGATTTTATTATCGAAAAAGAAAGTAATATAAAAGATGAAAATTATTTAAAAAATATAAAGTCAAATATTCAAGAAATTGAAAAGCAAAATATTATTATTGAAAAACAAAATAATAATAATTTTTATATATTTATAATATTATTTGTTATAATAACATTAATTATAACAGTTTATAATATATATGTTGTAGTAAAAAATGCTAAAAATTTAAAAAATAACCAAAAATAAAAATGAGCTCACATTTAATATACATATTTACATTTTCAATAATAACAACTATAATATGAATTATTTTGATGCCTTATTTTATAAAATTACTTATTAAATATCGTATTTGAAAACAAATAAGAGAAGAAGCAACTATATGAAAAGCAACTGAATTTGCAAAACTTCATAAAGTAAAAACTTGAACTCCCACTATGTGATGAGCAATTATAATTGTAATAGTATTTTTAATGGTTTTTTTAAGTATAATTGCTCAAAAAATGTGATTTATAAATAATTCTCTTTTTAATCAAAAAGAAACTTATTTAACACTTTTTACACTATTTACAGTCTGAGTGTTGTGAGCTATTGATGATTTTATGAATGTAAGATGAATATGAAGAACAAAATGATTATCTGCAAGATTTAAAATGTTTTGGTTACTAATATTTTCATGAATTTGAGCATGGTGGTTTTATGATAAATTATGATGGTGAGAAAGAATACTTGATATTCCGTTTACATCATGATTTGAACTATGAATATTTTTTATACCTCTTTTTATATTTATTATCATATCTGCTGCAAATAGTGTAAATATAACTGACTGACTTGATTGATTAGCTTGATGATTACTTTTATTTGCATATCGAGTTTATCGATATATAACATATGATCAATGATTATATTTATTATCAACATTATGTGTAACTATTATTTGAGCTTTAATTGCATTTTTATGGTTCAACATAAAACCTGCAAAATTTTATATGTGAGATGTATGAAGTTTAGCTTTATGAGCTAATTTATGAATAATGGCAATGTTAACAAATACAATACTAGTTTTTATAATAATATGTGCTATTTTTATTTTTGAAACTATCTCTGTAATAATACAATTAACTTCAAAAAAAATTAGAAATTGAAAAAAAGTTTTCCTTATAGCACCTTTTCATCACCATTTAGAAGCAATTTGATGGAGTGAAGAAACTGTAGTTTTTAGATTATGGCTTATTTGAATAATACTTAGTGCTGTTTGAATTATTGTTTATAAATTATAACTTAAATTTAATATAAAAATAAATAATTAATAAAAAAATTATAATTTTCACAAATAATATTAAAGTAAATAAGCTTTTTGCTTTATATCAAACCAAAATAATGGGGGCTTAGTCTTTTTATAGGTTGATTTCAATTAGTTCGTTTTCTTCTTTCATTCAGACTCAACGTATTTAGCTATAATTTCTCAATTTATATTTCATATACTTAATATGAAATATAATACAGAACATATATTATCTACTCACCAATATATTATTTTGAAATGTTTGTAAAATTATCTTTTCAATATGTGCAAATTTTTTAATTTTATATATTCTACTGTTTCTATTTATTACGTGTTTCCTTTAATAATAAAGTTTTGTTTTTTGGGGACTTCCCCCCACCCCCCCCCAACAAGGCTTCAGGTAAGAAAGAAATATATAAGTAAAGAGTAAACAAAAAAGCAATACGGCACCGTATTGCTTTTTTTACTAAGATATAACCTTTCAATATTGTAAAAATCTTTTTCAATAATTCAAGATTTTTTTATTTTTTCAATATCAGAAGAAATAAAATCAAATGCTTCAATATAATTTTTTATATTTTCAATTTAAATTTGGATTTTTAGAGTACTATCTTCACTTTTTTCAATTTTATAATACATAATAAAAAACTTAATAATAAAAATATTTTTAAAATATATACTACTAAGTCTTTAATGACTATCTTTTTGCACTAAAAAACTAAAAAAACAATTAGATAATATTAGACTTTTTAAAAGATAATATATTATTATTTCCAGGAAGAGTGGCACTCGCAAAAAAAAAGAAAAAACTTTCTAATTATTGTAGTGAAGTTTTTCCTTTATTATCTATAAAATGGTGGGTGATATAGGATTCGAACCTATGACCTCCTGCTTGTAAGGCAGATGCTCTCGCCAACTGAGCTAATCACCCATAATATATCTTTAAATGGTACCCAAGGCAGGGATCGAACCTACGACCTTTGGCTTAGAAGGCCACTGCTCTTCCACTGAGCTACTTGGGCTTATATAAAAAACAAAACTGAAAGTTTTTACCTATTCAGTTAATTAATATATCATAAAATCTTAATATCAGTGTTTTGGCAGCTACCTACTCTCACACATCTACGAGATGCACTACCATCGGCACTAGTTGGCTTAACTTCTGTGTTCGGAATGGGAACAGGTATACCTCAACCGTTATAACCACCAAAACACTAACATCAAAATTTCTTTATATATCTATACAATTATATTAATCTAAACAATTAAAGTTAGTCAACAAAAATAATACTTGTTTCAAAAATTTTAAGAACTTTCGTCCTATTAGTATTTCTCGGCTAAAAATATCTCTATCATTACACCTGAAACCTATCAACCTTGTAGTCTCCAAGGGGACTTATGCAAAATGCGAGGAATCTAATCTTGAAGTAGGCTTCCCACTTAGATGCTTTCAGTGGTTATCCCTTCCGAACTTAGCTACTCGGCAATGCTACTATACATAACAACCGATACACCAGTGGTTCGTCCACCCCGGTCCTCTCGTACTAGGGGCAGATCTTCTCAAATTCCTATTCGCTTATAGCAGATAGGGGCCAAACTGTCTCACGACGTTCTGAACCCAGCTCGCGTACCGCTTTAAATGGCGAACAGCCATACCCTTGGGACCTTCTCCAGCCCCAGGATGCGACGAGCCGACATCGAGGTGCCAAACTCCATCGTCGATATGAACTCTTGGATGGAATCAGCCTGTTATCCCTAGGGTAACTTTTATCCGTTGAGCGACACCAATTCCACTCTTATGGTGCCGGATCATTTTCACCCACTTTCGTGTCTGCTCGACTTGTTAGTCTCTCAGTCAGGCCGACTTTTGCGAATACACTATCTCTTCGATTTCCATCCGAAGATAGTCAACCTTTGTGCGCCTCCGTTACTCTTTAGGAGGCAACCGCCCCAGTTAAACTACCCACCAAGCACTGTCCTCTTATTTAGAGTTAGTATTACATCGTAGAAAGGGTGGTATCTCAAGATTGACTCCATAAATACTAACGTACTTACTTCACCGTCTCCCACCTATCCTGCACATCCTAAAATATAATACAATACCAAGCTGTAGTAAAGCTCCATAGGGTCTTTCCGTCTTGCTACAAGTAGTCGGCATTTTTACCGACATTGCAATTTCACCGAGTCTATGCTTGAGACAGTACTCAGACCGTTATGCCATTCGTGCGGGTCGGAACTTACCCGACAAGGAATTTCGCTACCTTAGGACCGTTATAGTTACGGCCGCCGTTCACCAGGACTTAGGTTCAAAGCTCTCACTCATCCCCGTGATCTTCTGGCACTGGGCAGGCATCACCCCCTATACATCATCTTACGATTTTGCAGAGAGCTGTGTTTTTGGTAAACAGTCGCCTGAGTTCTTTCGCTGCGGCCTATAAAGTAAAGTACTTCATAGGCAGGTCTTATCCCGAAGTTACGACCGCTGTTTTGCCGAGTTCCTTAAGCATAGTTTTCTCGAACGCCTTAGTGTTCTCCACTAACCCACTAGTGTTAGTTTACGGTACGGTTACAATTATTTCTCCTTAGAGGCTTTTCTTGGTACCTAAATATAGTAGACCCTTCTTTATTACATATTACTATACAATAAAAATTAACTTAGCTCAACATAAAAGATTACGGATTTACCTATAACCTAAGCTTTACTTTCGTAATATCATCCATCTGATACGGTCTATATCAAAATACGTCCCCCCTTCGTATAACGAAAAATTGTAGTTCAGGAATATTAACCTGATATCCATCAGCTTTGCCTTTCAGCTACACCTTAGGACCGACTAACCCTACGTCGATTGCCGTTGCGTAGGAAACCTTGGGTATTCGGCGATGAAAGTTTTCATTTCATTTACGTTACTTATATCAACATTTTCACTTCTGATATCTCCAGCTAGAGTCACCTCTAACCTTCACGACATACAGAACGCTCCGCTACCAGTCATATATTACTATATAAATCTACATCTTCGGTTAATAACTTAGCCCCGTTGAATTTTCGGCGCAAAATCGCTTGACCAGTGAGCTATTACGCACTCTTTAAATGAGTGGCTGCTTCTAAGCCAACATCCTGGTTGTCTCAGCAATCTCACATCCTTTTCCACTTAGTTATTAATTTGGGACCTTAGATAGTAGTCTGGGCTGTTTCCCTCTTGACAATGGCGCTTATCCGTCACTGTCCGACTCCTGGAATATATTTATATGGTATTCGAAGTTTATCAGGGTTTACTAAGCTGTGAAGCCCGCTAGCCCTATCAGAGCCCTACCCCCATATAATAATTAACCAAGGCTAGCCCTAAAGCTATTTCGCGGAGAACCAGCTATCTCTGAGTTCGATTAGCTTTTCACTCCTTCCCACAAGTCATCCAATGGACTTGCAGCTCCAAATGGTTCGGCCCTCCATCCACGGTTAAGTAGACTTCAGCCTGCTCATGGGAAGCTCACCCAGTTTCGGGTCTAATATATATGACTAAATGCCCTATTAAGGCTCGCTTTCACTTCGGCTCCAGATTTCACTTCTTTAACCTTGCCATATACATTAAGTCGTTGATCCCTTCTCCAAAAAGTACGTGGTCACAATTAAGCTCCCACTCTTTGTCAGCATAAAGTTTCAGGGTCTATTTCACTCCCTTCCCAGGGTTCTTTTCACCTTTCCCTCATGGTACTTGTTCACTATCGATCTTGAATACTGTTTAGTTTTGGATAATGGTCTACCCAGATTCAGACCAGGTTTCACGAGCCTGATCCTACTCAGGAAATTATATATACAGGATAATTTATTTTAAAATACGAGGCTTACACTCTCTATGGCTGTACTTTCGCATTACATTCTTATAAAAAACTATCTCTATATTGAGTTTTATTAGGAAACTCATATACAACTCCTACAACCCCTATAATACAACGACCTACTCTTACATATTATAGGTTTGAACTAATCCCTTTTCGCTCGTCACTACTAAGGGAATCTCTATTGATTTCTCCTCCAATGTTACTAAGATATTTCAATTCACATTGTGTCCTCCATTTATATGGCAATACAGATTACCTGTATTAGGTTCCCCCATTCGGAAATTCTAGAATATTAACGCTTCTTATCAACTCTTCTAGACTTATCGCAGATTAGCACGTCCTTCTTCGGATATTCAAGTCAAGGCATCCACTTTATGCTATATACTTCTTAATTTTTTTTATTACAATTACTATTTTTATTAATTAAGTTAACTAACTTTAATTATTCGGATTATTTTAATGTACAAATAAGTAAAAATTTAGAAAAAAACATCTATATTAAGATTTTTGAATAAACTTTAAGATATTATAAGGAGATAGTCCATCCGCAGGTTCTCCTACGGATACCTTGTTACGACTTCAGCCCAGTCAGTAATCCTACCATGGATCCTTCTATTACCAAAGGAGCTTCCGATATTATTACCTCCCATGCCGTGACGGGCGGTGAGTACAAGACCCAGGAACATATTCACCGTGACATGTCTGATTCACGATTACTAGCAATTCCAACTTCATGAAGTCGAGTTTCAGACTTCAATCCGGACTTAGATAAGTTTTATAGATTGGCTCCAGGTCACCCTATCGCTACTCTTTGTACTTACCATTGTATCATGTGTGTGGCCCCAGACGTAAAAGCCATGCTGATTTGACGTCATCCACACCTTCCTCCTTGTTAACCAAGGCAGTCCCCTTAAACATTGTAATTAAGGGTATGGGTTGCGCTCGTTAACGGACTTAACCGAACACCTCAAGGCACGAGCTGACGACAACCATGCAGCACCTGTCTTATCGCTCCATTACTGGCACTCTCTCATTTCTGAAAGATTCGATAGATGTCAAGTCTGGGTAAGATTCCCCGTTTATTGTCGAATTAAACCACGTGATCCACTGCTTGTGTGGGTCCCCGTCTATTCCTTTGAGTTTTAATCTTGCGACCGTACTCCTCAGGTGGATAACTTATCGCGTTAGCTTCAGCACTGAGAATAAATCCCCAACACTAAGTTATCAACGTTTAGGGCGTGGACTACAAGGGTATCTAATCCTTTTTGCTCCCCACGCTTTCGTTCCTCAGCGTCAATATAGTTCCAGTAAGCTGCCTTCGCTTTTGGTGTTCTTCTAAGTATCTACGGATTGCACCCCTACACTTAGAATTCCGCTTACCTCTCCCTA
>CAZIGU010000009.1:0-16667 GCA_964538545.1 uncultured Candidatus Peribacteria bacterium | reverse complement strand
TTTTTTATATAAAATATCATTATTTATAAAATTTGCTCACATGCAAATCCAAAGTCTGTAAGATTTTTTAGGATTTAATTTATGCCAAAAATTTGAATATAATTCTTGCCTTCACTCTAAGAAGTCTTCTATATCATTTGCCCAATAATCTTCATTGTAATATTTATGCTCTCATTTTTCTTCTTTAAAAATAATACTTTCAAAATCATAGTAATAGTTTTTTTCAAAATAATTTGAAGTATTTCAATATTTTATTTTTATAACATATTTATGTTTTGGAGAATTTAAAATAGCATTTTTTAGATTATCTTGACTATTTCGCATCCGATATGGTAAAAATCTATTGTTTAGATAATTAAGAATTTTTTGTTCTTGAGCTTTAAATTTCAATTTACATTGTTTATAGGTCAAATTATTTCTTCTTTATAGATTTCTTTTTCTATATTGTCTTCTAGATCAAAATAATTAAAATCTTTTATAAAATCAATATCTCATATAATATTTAGATTTTTTCAGTTATTTTCATAAACTTTTCATGGCTCAAGTCAGATAATATTTAGATTTCTATTATATTTTTTCGCTATATTTTGTTCTATTTTTGCTTCATCTTGAAGTTTAAGAACTCTAAGACTTAAAAACTCAGGATTTGGATGAATTATTCATTGTCATATAATTCATTTACAAAAATAAGGTAGATCTTGTATGTCACTACATTCATAAAAATCCTCATCGAATCTAGCATAATTATATTCTATTTCTTCTTTTCTTTGTTCTAAATATTCATTATATATTTTTTTTCTTTCTTCTGGAGTTTTAGCTTGAATTATTTTGAAGTTTCATTCTAATTCATTTCTAGTTGATAGATAAATAGTTGAAGAATAATCTTTTTGTGTAAATAAATCATATAAAAAATCTATAGTTTCTTCATTTTCTGGAGGTAGTGTATCTACATCTGAATATACAATTTCTTCATTGTTTGATATAGCAATAGTCATAACATCATCCTCATTTGTTAGATAATCATTTTCAAATATTATTCATGTTATATCTATTCAATTTAGATTGAAAGTTTGTTTGTTTTTTAGTATCTCTATTTTTTGTTTTGGAAAATATTTTTTAAATAATGGCAATAAAAATGTAAGTGTTTCTGGTAGGAGTATAAGTGGTCTTGGAATAATATTTGTATATATTTCTGTTAAAAAATATGGATCAAAGTGATCACAATGGCTATGACTTATAAAAATAGCATCTATTTTTATTTTTGAATAATCTATTTTTAGAGTTGGATTTCTCATCATCATATCTCAAAAAGCATAATTTGAAAGCCATGTGTCAGATAATATATTTATTTCTTCATTTTTAGAGTTTTTTATTTGAACTAAAAATTCAGAATGTCCTAAATAATTTATTTTCATATATTATAATGTTAAATAATAAAAAAATCTGAAAAAATCAGATTTTTATTTTGCTCTTTCCATGTATTCTCAGCTTTCAGTATTTACTATTACTTCATCACCTTGTTCTACAAATCAAGGAACTTTTATAGTTAAACCTGTATTTGTAACAGCATCTTTAGTTATTTTTCAGTCAGCAGTATTTCATTTTACACCTGGTTCACACTCAGCTATAGTTAGTTTAACATTTGTAGGTAAAACTAATCAAATAAATTTTCATTCATATTGTTGAATATCTACTGTATTTCACTCTATCAAGAAAAATCTCATATCTCAAATAGTTTCTTCATCAAGTTCTATTTGTTCATAAGTTTCTTGATTCATAAAAGCATAAGTATCTCAAGAAGTATATAAAAATTCAAATCTTGCTCTTTCTAATTGAACATCATCTAATTTATCTTCTCAAGAAAAAGTTCTATCAGTCATAGATCAATTCATAAGATTTTTTAATCTCATTTTTATAGTAGTAGCTCATCTTCAAGCTCTATGGTATTCCCATTTAGATACAAACATTAGTTCATTATCTATTTTTAAAACCGTACCTGGTTTAGAATCAAAAGCTGTTTTCATATTTTTAAAATTATTTTATAAATCACTTTTAAGTCCGGAGTTTTTAGTTCCGGACTTATTGTTTTGAAATTAACCTTTTTTGATTTCTTTCATTTTTAAAACTTCATGTTTTCTAGTTATTTTGTTGTATTTTCTAAGAGTAAGTTTTTCTCAAGCAGCAAAATTCTTTTTTTGAATATTTGTAACATGCACTAGATTTCCTGTTTCTTCAGAGTAAAACCCTACATAAGTTCTTTTACCTTTAGCCATAATATAGTTAATTAATAATTAAATAAATTGAAAAAATCAATTTAATACTGGAGTAGTATATGAAAAAAAAATAAAAATCAAATTTTTTTAACAAAAACTAAACTCTCATAATATCATCTTCTTTTTTCCTAAGCATTTCATCTATTTTTTTGTTAGCATCGTCTATAAATTTTTGGAGTTTATTTTCTTCATCTTTAGCTATATCTTCAGATATTTCTTTATTATCTTTAGCATTTTTAATATCTTTTAATGAGTCTTGTCTACCATTTCTTACTGATATTTTAGCTTCTTCTGACATCTTTTTAGCTACTTTTGTTAAATCTTTTCTTCTTTCTTCTGTTAAAGCAGGGATTTTAATCATAACAGAATCTGCTTGAGAAATAGGGTTTAATCATACTCATGCCTCAGTTATAGCTTTTGCTATTAAATGAACTTGTGATTTATCCCAAGGAGATATTTGAATAGTTTGACTATCAAGCACTCAAACAGAAGCTATATTTTTAATAGGTTGTAAACTTCAGTAGCTTTCAACTCTTATATCCTCTACTAAACTAGGATTTGCTCTACCAGCTTGTAGTTTATTGAACTCTAAATTTAGATGATTAAGAGCTTTTTGTATACTTTCTTTTGCTTTTTCTAACATAATTTTTTATATTATAAGATAAATAATTTTTTATATTATATATATAATAAATATTTTTCAATTTAATTTATATATTTTTTATATTCAACCCATAAAATAGCATCTAGATGTAAAGGTGAAATTTGTAATTTTTGAGATAATTTATTATAAAATTCATTTATAGATATATTATCAGTATTATATTTATTGTAAATATTTGTAAGTCTTGAGTCTATTGGTATTTCTATTTCAAAAGGTAGTATATTGTTTTTTGAATTCATTATGTTATATCAATAATTCCACATTTTTATAGCAAATACTATTGTTTTTGCATTTGATTTTTGATTTAGAGCTTTTTTAAGGCCTTCTAGTATTTTTAATGGTTTTTTTGAATTATTTTGTAGTATGAAATTATTTAGTTTTTGCAATCTTTTTATTTTTATTTGAAGTAATCTTTTATTATTTTTTGAGTTTGATATGAATACTATCATTTCTTTGATTATATCTTCTTTAGTAATTTTATTTTTTGAAAAATAATTACTAAACTCATCCCAGTAATATTCTCATTTTCATGATAATTGATAACAAATTATTGAATTTGTTATAATTAAATTTAAAAATATATCTTTATTTTTTATATTTTTATATAATTTTTCTAGAGAAATGTATTGAAAATCTTTTTTTTCTAAATTTATAGCATCAGTTATAGTTTTGTTTCAAATTTTTTCTAATAATTCATTCATATTTTTACTCAAAGATTAGTTTTTTTAAGATAATTTATAAGTAATTCTTCCAAATCTTTTGATATTTGAGTTCTAGTTTTTGGTCAAAAAACTCATGCTCAACTATCTTTTGAAGATGAAATTATTTTTTTATCTAATTGATATGATATAAGAGTATTTTTTGTTGCTTCATCAAATATAGATGTTTTTTTTGTTTCATATCATATAGCCTTTAATATGATTTGTATATTTTTTGTGTCATTTGATTTTTCATTTATATTTGGAGTTTTTATAGAAAATATTAGTTTATATATATTTGTTTTTAATTTTTCTCTTATAGTAATAGTTTTTTTTGTAGATGTAATTTGTGTGGTTTGATTATTATTTTGTAGATTATTATTTTGAGTTTTAATGTTTTTCAAATATGATAAATATTCTTCCTTAGCTATAGATCTAGTTTTTGGTCAGAAATATCAAGCTCAATCTTCATTTTCATTTTTTATAATTCATATTTTGATTTGGTATTTTATTAAAGTATCTTTTATACCAGTGTATTTTCAATTTATTTCTCAATTATAAAGTCAGATATATTTAAAAAATGTTTGAAGGTTTTTTATTTTTTCTTCATCTTTTGTGTCAGGGGTTATATAAGTTTCAAAAAGAATAAGTAAAGATTTATTTATATTATTTTGTTTTTCTAAAGTTATGAATTGATTTTGAGTTTGATGGATTTTTTCTAAGTATTTTATAGCTAAAGGATTTATTCGTATATGAGAAAAATTAAGAGTCGGAGTAGTATCTGAAGAAAGTAGTTCTCATTTTACAGTTCTTTTTCCCCAAGATAAAGCTCTTAGAAGTCATTCATCTCAACTTCACATCCATACGTCTATTCTATCATGCTTATATCATCTATTTCAAGCAGAAACTATAGCTCATCATCTATCTTGAACATCTCATATTCATAGTCATTCTAACATTATTTTATTTCAAAAATTGTATGTTTTTGGTCGAGCAAGCATTCAAGTAAATACTTCAACTCATGAAGCTCATCTTAATCATTTTCAATTAAGTATAATTTCATCTTCATAGTTTCATTTTAGATAATATTTTTGATTTGGTAGAGGGGAATAGTATCGACTAACTACAAAATAATTATCTATAGAGTTTTCTTGTATTTCTTGAGTAGTTCAAGATGAAGTAATATTTTCATTTATTATTTCAACATAATCAGTTAAATTTTCTTCGGCTTTAGTTATATAATAATTTGTAGTTAATATAAAAAGTATTATAATAATTTTATTTTTCATATATTTTTTTAGTAGATATTTTTTTTATTATATAAAAAATATGAAAAATGCAAAAAAATATAACCCATCCCCAAGTTTTATATAACCCATCCTCAAACCTTCCCTAATTTTAGGGAATGGAGTATAAAATTATTTAGTTCTCCTCCATTATTTAAGGGGGGGGGTTAGAGTTGTGGTATAAAAATAGAGTGAGAGGAGTTAGAGGTGTTTTATATTTTAAAAACTAATTATATTATTTTTTTTATATAATTTTAAATTTTTTATTTCTTTTACACTATCTCAAGAAGCTGTTTTTATAAATCTTATAATTTCTTTTATATTACTTTGAGTCAATCAAATAGTTGAATTATTGTTTGTTTTTTGATAAATATATCTAACAATTTCGTTTTGTAAAAATTCATGTTTATTTATAAAATCTGATACTTTAAATGAGTTTGAATTGTTTAAAAAAATATTTATTTCATAATCTATAAAATATTTTACTTGATACAAATAATCTCAAAAATTTGAAATATTTTGTTTGTATTTTTCATTTATTTTAGGAAATAAAGGAATTATTTCATTTCTTATGATATTTCTTGAATATATGTTTTCGTTATTTGATGAATCAATTTTGTATTCTAGATTATTTGAGTGAAGATAATCTAGAATCTCATTTTTTTCTATATTTAAAAGAGGTCTTAAAATAAGTCATTGTTTTTCTGTCATATTTATAGCTCATGTCAATTTAGTTCATCTTAGAGTATTAAATAAAAAAGTTTCTATTTTATCATCTAAATGATGTGCAGTTATAATATAAGGTGAGTTATATATTTCTTTTATGACTCATAAAAAATCATATCTTTTTTTTCTTGCTAATTCTTCAATTGATACTGATGGTTTTAGTTTTTTTATTTCGTTTATATAAGCATAACCTATTTCTACTCTAAATCATAGTTTTGTTCATAAATCTTCTAAAAAAGCCTCCTCTTCATCTGATTCTTCTCTTAGTTTATGGTTAAAATAACAAGCTACAATCTGGTCTTTATAAGTTGTTTTAATAGCTTCATATAACAAAAACATGCTATCAGGTCAAGTAGAACAAGCTATAACTATTTTGTCATCTTTTTTAAAGTATTTATCAAAAAAAAATTGCAAATTTACTCAAACCATCATCTTTTTTTAAAAAATAAAAATAGACTTCAACTTATTGTTGCCATAAGTCAAATTATTATCCAGAAAGTGTTGGTTCATTCTTGAAGTGGAAGACCTACATTCATTCAATAAATTCATGCTAAAAAAGTCATACTTCATATGATAAGAGTAAAAACTGTAAGTCTTGATATTACAGAGTTAAGTTTAATATTCATTAAAGAATTGTATATTTCACTAAGAGAGGAAATATTTTTTGTTAGTATATTTATACTGTTATCAATTTTATCAAGTTTATAAAGCAGATCTTCAAAATATAAATCTAATTGTCAATCATAAAATTTTTCAATAGTTTTTTGTAGTTCTTCAAGCAATTCTTTTTGAGGTATGAAAAGATGTTTTAAAAAAACTAGATTTCTTCTTTTTATCATCATATCTTCAAGCATCGCTTTGTTAAGTCAATTGTTTTCAAATATATTTCACTCTAAAATAGTTAAATCTTTTGAAGATTTTCATAATATTTTTAGTGTTTTATCAAACATAACATCTATTATTTTGTAGGCTATATAATATGGAGATATTTTGTATTTTTCTGGGTCTTCTAAGTCTTTTGTTTCTTTGATGTATTCATTTTTTATTTTTTCTATATGACTAGTTTGATGACTTGTTATGGTAATTATAAAATTTTTTCATAAAATTATATTAAACTCATTTGCTATATATCTTTTTTGTTTTTCATCATATTTTGGGAAATGAATAACCATAAATATAAGATTATCATATTTATCTATTTTATCTTGAACTGAAAAATCTAAAATATCATCTATAATAATCTCATGAAGTTCGTATTCATCTCATAAGTCAAGAAGTTCTTGTTTTTTTGGATTTTGCATATGCATCCAACTTACTCTTCATATTTTTAGTAAATCTTTCATTTTTTTTGAGTTAGAAAAATATTATTTTCAAAAATTTCTTTTAGTATTTGAGAAAAAATTTAATCGTTTTTGTAATTCTTCTTCATCAAATTCTGGCCATTTTTTTTCTGTGAAATATATTTCAGCATAAGGAGAATCATATAACATAAATCAAGAAGTCCTTTTATCTCATCAGGTTCTAATAATTAAATCTGTTTGAGGTAAAAAAGCAGTATCTAAAAAACTTTTAAAATTTTCTTTTGTTAGATTATTTATATCTTTTTCAGAGTTTATAAAGTTCTTTATTCATCTAATAATCTCATCTTGTCATCAGTAAGCTATAGCTAGTGTAAAAGTTATTGATGAAAAATCTTTTGTTTTTTCTTTTAGATTTAGGAGTTTTTCTTTGGTTTCTCTTGGTATAAGATTAAGATTTCATATAATTTCTAGTTTGCAATCATTTTTTTTAAAATCAGAGTAATAATTTTCTAGTTTATTGAATAAAGAAAATAAAAAATCCAATTCTTCTTTTGATCTTTTAGTTATATTGTCATCACTAAGCCCCCATAATGTAATATGACTTATTCATAACTTTTTTCATAACTTTAGGACTTTTTTTATATTTTCTGCTCATTTTTGATGTCACATAAAAGATGGTAAAAATCTAGTTTTTGCCCATCTACGGTTTCAATCCATTATAATTGCTATATGCATGTTTCTATAGTTAAACTATAAATTTTTATTATTATATAAAATTTTGTAAATAAACAAATAAAATTTGCAAATAAATAAAAAAAAATATTATATTTTTCGATATAAAATAACTAAAATATTTATGAATATAAATGATTTGATAAATGAGAGTAAAGTATTTTTAGAGAAAAAAGATTTTTCTTTAGAAGAAGCTAAAAAACTTGATAATATTTTAAAAATACACTCAGATTTGTATTATAACAAAGAAAATCCTGTTATTTCTGACAAGGATTATGATGATTTATTTTTAAAAATGAAAAAATTAAAAGATAAATTTAATTACAATTTTGATATTTTAAAAGAAGTTTGAAGTGATATAATAGAGTCAAGTTTTGAAAAAGTAGCACATACTCGTCCTATGATAAGTCTTGATAATACTTATAATGATATTGATTTGATAGATTTTAATTGAAGAGTTATAAAAAATATAAATAATGAGAATATAGATTTTGAATATACAATAGAATACAAATTTGATTGATTATGACTTGAGCTTATTTATGAAAGTGGTTTTTTGATACAAGCTATAACTAGATGAAATTGAATAGTATGAGAAGATGTTACACAAAATGCTATGCAAATACAAAATATTCCTAAAAAAATAGATTTTAAAGATAGATTAGAAATTAGGTGAGAAGTTGTGATGCCGCTAAGTGTTTTTAATGAATTAAATGAATATAATCTAAAAAATAACTTAAAAGTATTTTCAAATCCTAGAAATGCAGCTTCTTGAAGTTTAAGACTTTTAGACAATTCTATAACAAAAGAAAGAAAATTAGAGTTTTATGTTTATGATTTATGAGATTTTTCTTTGTTTAAAGAAAATAATTATTTCAATTTGATAAACAAGCTAAAAAGTTTTTGATTTAGTATTTCAAGTTATTTTAAAGTATGTAAAAATATATTTGAAGTTATAAAAGAAATTTCTGATATAGATAATAACTTACTATCTAAAAAAGATTTTTTAAAAAATCATCAAATAGATTATGATATAGACTGACTTGTTATAAAAGTTAACAATATAGATTTATGGCAACAAATAGGACTTACTGAGCATCATCCTAAATATGCAATAGCTTATAAATTTAAAGAAGAAATTAGTTCTACTAGAGTATTTTCTATAGAACACAGTGTATGAAGAACTTGAACTATAACACCAGTTGCAAATTTGGAAGCTGTAAAAATATGATGAGTAATAGTAAAAAGAGCTACTTTGCACAATTATGATGAATTAAGAAATCTTTGACTTATGATTTGAGATATGGTTTTTATCAAAAGAGCTTGAGAAGTAATTCCAGATATAATTTCTGTTATAAAAGAACATAGAAATTGAACAGAAGAAAATATAAGTATTCCAGAGTTTTGTCCAGAGTGTAATACTAAAATAAAAAAAGATGATGAAAAAGTAAGATACTATTGTCCAAATCACTTAGATTGCCCTGCTCAAATAAGTTGAAAAATAATTTATCAAGTTTGAAAAAATTGATTAAATATAGATGGTTTATGAGAAAAACAAGTAGAGCTTTTTATAGAAATGTGATTTATAAAAGATTTGGTAGATATTTTTTCTTTATATAAATATAAAGATGATATACTGCAAATAGAGTGATATAAAGATAAGTCAGTCAATAATTTATTAAATGCTATAAATAATTCTAAAACTATAAAAATAGACACTTTTTTAGCTTCATTAGCTATTTCTTGAGTAGGTAAAAAGATAGCTAAATTATTGGCAAATATTTTTTCAAATAAAGAAGATATATTAAATTTCTCTTTTTTGAAAGAACAAATAATGGAAATAGATGGTATATGAGAAGAAATAGCAAAAAATATAATATCTTATTTTGAAGATAATAAAACTTTTTTAGATAGGTATTTAGATGAGGTTGAAATAGTTTTTGATAAAAAAAATGATAAAACTTGAGTTTTTGTAGGACAAAAAGTATGTATAACTTGAAGTTTTTTGGATTATTCTAGAGATGATTTAGTTAAAATTTTAGAAGAAAATTGATGAGAGTTTATGTCATCTGTAAGTAAAAAAACATCTTTTTTATTAGCTTGAAGTGATGCTTGATCTAAACTAGAAAAAGCTCAAAATTTGTGAGTAAAAATTATGAGTATAGATGAATTTTTTTCATTGTTAAAAAATAGATAACAGTTTTCTTTGCTATATTTGTATGAATATTTTTCTGATATTATCCAGCTTACAAGGCTAGTAAACTAGATCCAGTAGATACACTTAGAAGCTAGAAAAAATAATTATAAAATTTAAACTAGATTTAAACTTATATCATATAATTACAGTATCTTAAATAGATTAAACAAAAAAATCTTTTTTAAGAAAAATATCAAATTTAAGCTAAATTTAAACTAAATTTAAACTTGATATATAAAATACACTTAATCTTTTAAATAAGATTTTAGAAAAAATAAATATGCTTAAAAAGTAATCATAAAAAAAGCAAATAAAACTAAAACTATTATAAAAGATTAAAAACTTATATTATATATTTTTAATTCTTAGAATTATGAAAAATACTACAAAAATTTTAGCTATAACTATAGCTACTGCAATACTTACAACTTGAACTTTAACTACTTTAGCTATGTGAAACTGAAATTGACAAGGTCAATGAATGTGAAAATGACAAGGTCAATTTAAAAATACTACAAAAGCTCATTCTCCAGCAGATATGTTAGTTTGAGTAGCTACTTGAAGTTTATCTGAAGAAGAAAAAAATAATTTATTATATCAGTATAGTGAAGAAATGTTAGCAAGAGATTTATATAATCATTTTTATGAATTATACGGAGTTAAAGCTTTTCAAAACATAGCAAATTCAGAACAAAAACATATGGATGCTGTAAAAGTACTTTTAGATAGGTATTGAGTTTTAGTGTCAACTTGATATGGAGAATTGCAAGATGAATTTAATACCCTAAAAGCTGAATGAGAATTATCTTTACAAAAAGCTTTGGAAGTGTGAATAAAAGCTGAAATTCTTGATATTACAGATATAACAAATACTATTAAAACTACAGATAATGATGATATAAAAATAGTTTTTACAAATATTTGAGGTGCTTCATATAATCATTTAAGAGGTTTTGCAAAATGACTTGCAAATGCTTGACTTACTACTCAAATAGACTTTAGTCAATATTTAAGTAGTGAAGAAATTTCTTCTACTTGAACTTTAAAACATAAATTATCTGAAAAATTAACAAATGAATGAATAGTTTTACCAGCTCAAGCAAGCCCTGAAGTTATAAAAGCTAATTGTGTAAAAAAAGAAGCAAATAAACAAAAATTAAATTGAAATTGAAACTGAAAATGATATGGTAAAGATTTATCAGAAGATAGAAAAGTGAAAATGCAAGATATGAAAAATAAGTATAAAAAACAAATATCTGATAAATATTGAAAATCTTTACAAAAAATGAATCCTGATAAACTAAATACTCTTAGTCAAAAAATAGATGAAGCTATGTTAAAAATACAACAAGATACTACTTTAGCAGATACTTTAAAAGATAAATATATGTCTATATATGCTTCTTTAAAAGAAGTTGTTGATTCTATAAATTTAAACTAGATTTAAACAAAAAACTTATTATACTTTAGTATAATAAGTTTTTAATTTTTAAAAAAATATGAAAATACTAATAATAGAAGACCACCCAAAACTTAGAGAAAATATCAAAAAATATTTACAAATAAAATGATACCTATCAGAAGTAGCTATCAATTGAGAGGAAGCTATAAATAAAATACACTTTACTGATTATGATTGTATAATTCTTGATATAAATATGCCTATTATGGATTGAAGAGAATTTATAAAAAAATTTAGACAAAAAAACAATTATACTCCAGTTATAGCTTTGACTTCAAACTCTACACTTGATGATAAAGTTGAGATGTTTGAGTTTTGAGTTGATGATTATTTAATAAAACCTTTTGAGTTATTAGAGCTTGAAATAAGAATAAAAGCACTTTTAAAAAGAAAAGATAAAGAATTACAAGACGAAATAAAAATATGAAATATAAAAATAGATTTCTCAAAACATAAAGTTTTTTTAAGTGAAAAAGAAGTAGAGTTATGAAATAAAGAATATCTTATAATAGAGTTTTTATCTAGAAATAAATGATACCCTAAAACAAAAATTCAAATTTTGGAAAAAGTATGGTGAGAAGCAGAAGAAAATCTAGAATTATCATCTACTACTTTGGAAACTCATATTTCTATGATTAGGAAAAAATTATGAAGTGATTTCATAAAAACTATAAAATGAACAGGTTATATTATAGAATAATTTTTAAAATATATGCAAATATCAAAAGAACATAAAATATCTTTTTATCTTAGTTTTTCTTTACTTATAATAGCAGTTTTTTTATCAAGTATTTTTCATAAGATTCAGTTATGAATTCATTTTGAAAATTATATAAGATGACAAAATAAATATTATATTTTCATATTTTTAGCTTTTTTTATCTATATATTTTCATATTATCTTATATCAAGATATGCAAAAAATATAAAAGAAGCAAACAATAAACTAAAAAATTACAATCATCATCTAGCTCATGAGATAAAAACACCACTTTCAGTTATACAATCAAATTTAGAATTATTAAATATTGATTATGATAAAGATTTAGTTTATTCTAGTTTATCAGAAATAAATATACTTAAAGATATAGTTGATAATTTATTATTTTTAAGTGAAAATAACACTAAAATACAAAAAGAAAAATTGTGTTTAAGCGATTTTTTAGACAAATATAATGATTTAGAAATAATAGATAAAAATGATTTTTGTTTTATTTGAAACAAAAGCTTAATTGATAGATTTATATCAAATATTATTTGAAATGCTTATAAATACAAAAAAACAAATTCTAAAATAAAAGTTGTTTTAGATAAAAATATATGTGTTTTTGAAAATCAAATAGATAAAATGCCAAATATAGAAAATACAAAAATACTTTTTGATTCTTTTTATAGACTTAGAGAAAATATAGATAAAGATTGATATTGATTATGATTATCAATAGTTAAAAAAATATCTGATTTACATAATTTTTATATAAAAATAGATATAAAAAATAATACTTTTTCTTTTATATTAAAAAAATAAATTTGATTTTTATACATATATATGTATATATGTATATATGTATATATGTAGTATTTTTTAATTTATTTATTATGTGATGCTTATTAAAAGTTAAAAAAGATAATTCTATATCTTATGTTCCTACTTTTTTCCTTCGAGCTTTGTGAGCTTGATGAATGAGTGTTTGATTTTTTATGTTGTTGATGTTTATAGTTCCTAGAGATAATAAACAATTTCCTATACCTACATTTGATACTATTTCAAAAGTATTTTTTGAATGAAATATATATTTTCAAATACTTATAGTTATATCTATTATTTGAATTATATTTTTTGCTTTTAAACATATTCAACTTTTAGTTTGGAATTTGATAGAGTTTTTTAAATTTAAAAAAACCGATTGATATGCTGTTATGAGAAAAAATGCTTCAGAAATAACTCTTATGGCTATACCACTTACTTTGGCTATGACTATAAATGTTATGTTTGTTTTGTGAGCTGTTTTTGTACCTTGACTTTGGATAGTTATAGAATACATGTTTCCATTTGCTTTAATTTGATTTTTATTAGTTTGATTTCTAGCTTTAAGTATATTTTTAGATTATTTTGTTAGACTTATTCAAAGACATACTGATGCAGATTTTGTAAACAATAATAGTTTAAGTCAAATGCTTTGAGTTTTTGCTTTTGCTATGATTGCTGTTTGATTTGCTGCTTCTGCTGCTATGAGTCATAATAAATTGACTATATTTTTAGGGCTTGCTTGAGCTATATTTTTTATGGTTGTGTCTATATTTTTACTTGTTTTGAAAATAACTATTTGATTTAAATCTATTTTAGAAAAATGAATAGATAAACTAGCTTCTCCAAGTATGTGGATAATTATACCTATTATGACATTGTTATGAATAACTATTATTAGAACAACTCATTGATTGCATGATTTTTGAGGGTATTTTTCAAATAGTTTTTATATAGTTTTACTTACAGTTATTTTAAGTGTTCAATTATTTTTTGGGTATATTTGATATAAAATAATGACTTCAAATTGATATTTTGATGAATATGTTAATTGAAAAGAAAAAAATGTATGAAGTTATGCTTTAGTTTGTCCTTGAGTAGCTTTGACAGTATTTTGATTTTTCTTTTTACATTTATGATTAGTCCAGGCTTGAATAGTTGAAAAATTTAGTATTGCATATTTTATGCTACTTTTACCAATTTTATATGTTCAAATAAAAACTATTATTTTAATATTTAAATTAAATAGAAAATTCTTTATATAATATGAAAAAAGTTAGAAAATTTTTTATAAAGTCTATTTTTTGGACTACCTTGATTATATCTTCTATAATAACTATAATCAAATTACTTATACCTCATAATTATCAATTTATAGAACCTATTTCTATTTACTGAAGTATTTTATCAGCAGTTATTTTTATATATTGATTTATATTAGCCCCATCTATTTGAGAATATAAAGAATCTGAAAAACTTATAAATGAGATAAAAACATCTCTTTTAAATATAAGAGATGATGTCATATATTTTAAAATGTTAAAAGATAATTATGATTTAGAAAAATATAACTTTATCTTATCAAAAATAATATTAGATTTTTATTATAAAATAGTTGATTCTAAAGATAATTATGATGAAAATGATTTTTTAGAATTGAATAAAATAAATTTAGAATGAGAAAAGTCTTGAATAACAGCAAATCATATCATAAGAATGAAACAAGAGTTATCTATAATTAGAAAAAGCTTTTGAAGAATAATAGAAATAAAAGAAAAAGATTCTTTACCATTTATTATTCATCAACTTAAAAATTTTATCACTTTTATGGTTATTATAACTCTTTTATTTTTAAATATATGAGATTCTAAAGATATAGTAGCTCAAATTCAAGAATCTGTTATGTTATTTTTGATATCATTTTTATATATTTATTTATCTTTTATTATAAGTTATTTTGATAATCCTTTTGATAAAAGAAAATTTACTTGATTTATAGATTTAAGTTTTTTGTTAGATTTTACAAAAAATAAAAATTAGATTTTTATACAAAAGTTATTATACTTGTAAGTATAATAACTTTTATTTTTTATTATTTTTTTAAGTATGATAAACAATCCTTATATAGAAAAAGTTTTTGATAATGATAAAATTATTTCAAATACTGAAGAAATTTATTTTAAAAAATGAAAATGGAAAGATTTTTTTCAAAATAAAAATGAAATATATCTAGAGATATGAACTTGATTTTGACATTTTTTTTCTTTAGAATCTTCAAGTAATTTAGATAAAAATTTTATATGAATGGAGATAAAATTTAAAAGACTTTTTAAAACTCGAGAAAAATCAAAAAATTTATGAACTACAAATTTTGTTCTTTTAAAAGATTTTGCTCAAAATATAGATAAAATTTTTGAAAAATGAGAAATTAAAAGAACATATATATTTTTTCCAGATCCATGGGATAAAAAAGATAGACAAAAAAAACATAAACTTTTACAAAAAGATTTTTTAAATAACTTATATGACATCACTTCAAAATGATGAGAGTTGTTTTTTAAAACAGACCATATTTGATATTTTGATGAAGTTTTAGATATTATAAAAAATGAAACAAAATGGGAAAATACCTTTGCATCAAATGACTATGAAAAAGATTCTATAACTTTTTCAAAACAAAAAATTACAGAGTTTGAAAGTATGTTTAGATGAGAAAAATTGAAAATAAATTATGCAGAATTTATAAAAAAATAAAAATTGCATTTTCTATAAAAAATATATACTTGATAAGAAGTTTAAGTTTTAATTACAAAAATATGTTAAATATAGTTACTTGAGAAAACAATGAAATTTTAAGAAAAGTTTCTGAAAATATTTTTACAAATGAGTATGATAAGTACATAAAAATATGAAAAGAAATGATTAAATATATCAAAAATCCAGAAAATTTATGAGTATGACTTCGAGCTCCACAAATATGAATAAACAAAAGACTTATAGTCGTTAGTTTACTAAAAGATTGGGAAGATGAAAACTTCAAAACAATTATGATGATAAATCCAGTTATATTGGAAAAATCAGATGAAACAGAGTGTGAAGGGGAGTGATGCTTGAGTTTACCTTGACAAAAATGAGATGTAGTTAGACCAAAAACTATAAAAATAGAATTTATAGATGAAAATAAAAAAACAAAAAATTTAGTTTTATCTTGAGTTTCTGCTCGTATAGTTCAACATGAAATAGATCATTTAGATTGAGTACTTTTTATAGATAAATTAGCTTAAATATGAATATTTTTTTAGATACACTATCTTTAGTTAATACTTTAATACTTTTTGATGATGATAGAAATATATTATCAAAAAAAGAATTCAATGTATTTTTAAATGAATCATCTAAACTTATTTTTGAAATAGATGATTTTATGAAACAAAATAATCTATTATATAATCAAATAAAAAATATAGTTTGTACTTCTTGACCAGGTAGTTTTACTTGAATTAGATCAACAATTATTGTTGTAAATACTATATCTTTTGTAAATCCAACTTTTTTGACTTGAATAATATTTTTTGATTTATTTGATAATTATCCAATAATTAAAAAATCTTCTAAAAGAGATAGTTTTATACAAAAATCACAAAACAGTGAAATAGAAATTTTGCAAAATGAAGATATATTGAAATATATATCTGAAAATGATATAAAAACTATTTATTGAGATTTTTTATTGAATTGAGTAAATACTGTTTCAACTCCTCATTATGAAAAAATTATAAAACATATTTCTTTAAATAAAT
>CAZIGU010000008.1:0-17483 GCA_964538545.1 uncultured Candidatus Peribacteria bacterium | reverse complement strand
TTTTTAAATTTGGTTTTTATTATATAAAAAAACAAATTATAGTCAAAAAAACTTGTGTTTTAAAATTATAATACTTTATTTTTTAAAAATGTTTTTTATATTTTTTGTTTTTTTATTTAATATATGTTATAATAAAACAAAAAATATATTTAATAAATTAAAATAAAATGAAAATAATATTATTTTTAAGTCAATTTTTATGTATTACATTAGCAAATGCAAGCTTTTTAGATGCATCTAGACAATACTCTAACAATCAAGCAAAAGAAGTAGAACCTGATAAAAGTTTCTCTTTAAATTGATTAGTTGAGGATATTATATTTTGGGGATTATTATTTATAATAATTTACATAGTTTATAGATTATTATTAACTCTTATTAGATTTTTATTTGAAATACATTTATCAAAAAAAATGGTTTATTTAAGAATAACTTTACCAAAAGCAGATTCAAAACTAGATAAAGAAAAGGAAACAAAAAAAGATTTTAAAGAAAAAATTTGAATGATGACAATGTTTTATAAAGCCATTCACAAAATAAGTGATGCTTGATTTAAAGACACAATTATGGATTTTTTCTTACAACACTCTAAAATATCTTTAGAATTAGTATATGAAAATTGAGAATTAACTTTTTATATGATTACATATGAATGGTATGTAAACATAGTATCTCAACATATTACAAGTATATATAACGATGCTGAAGTGAAGATAATAGACCCAAAAAAAGAATATGTAGATATAAAACCTTTTTGATATACACTTAGAGCTCGATCTTTTTTCAAACAAAATGATGATGTATATCCTATAAGAGCTTATAAATATTTAGAAGATGATCCTTTAAATAACTTCACAAATGTATTTTCTAGCTTAGATAAAGATGATAAAGCTATATATCAAATAGTTATAAAACCTGTTTGACATGCTCGGAATAAAAAAGCAAAATTACGAGCTCAACAAGTAGCAAAATGAGAATATAAAAAAAATAAAAAAATACCTTTTTTAGATATTTTTTGGAACCCTTTAGTAGCTATTATAAAATGACCTGATGAAATGATATGATGAACAAATGCACCTTGAAGTTCATGATGAGATCGATATAAAATATTTAACCAAGCAGAAACTGAAGCTCATAAAATCATGTGAGAATCTGCTTGACAACCATCCTTTAGAGCTAGTATAAAACTTTTGGTGTCATCTAAAAATCCAAAAACAGCAGAATCATGAGCTCATGCAGTTATTTGAGCGTCATCAATATTTACAGATGAATACAACAACTGACTTGATAACCCCCAATTTATAGAAGATGTATTTTATTTTTTCTTTACTCCTATTAGACATTTTGCTTTTAAATACAAACTTATGTGATTTTTTCAATCTATAACTGTTTTTTCTGCAGATGAACTATCGACTTTATATCATTTGCCTGATATAAACTATAATAAATCTCCAATTATAAAATGGTTAGATTACAAAAAACTAGCTCCACCTCACAACCTTAAATTTCCTCGTGATCCTTGTGTATTAGAAGAAAAAAACAAAATATGAGTAAAAGAGATAATAAATCCTGAAACTTGAGAAAAAGTGCTAGAAGATATAATAGAAGTAAAAAAAGTTCACAGGCATTTATGAGGTTTTCCTGTTTTTAAAGATTGAGTTTTGATGTGATTCAATGAATATAGAAATAAAAAAGTACCCATATATTTTGATAAAAAAGATAGATGAAGACATCATTATATTATATGAAAATCTTGAGGTTGAAAATCTGTTTTTATATCATACTTAGCTAGACAAGATATGCGGAATTGAGACTGACTTTGCGTTATAGATCCTCATTGAGATTTAGTGGAAGATGTTTTAGCTTTTACTCCAAAAGAAAGAGCTCGTGATACTATAGTATTTGACCCTGCTGATGATGAATACCCTATGTGATTAAATATGCTAGAAGTAATATCGGAAAATACAGAAGATAGAAAAAGAGAGATGGATAGACGAGCTATGGATGCTACTGAAATATTTATAAAAATATTTTGAGATGAAGTATTTTGACCTCGTATACAACATTATTTCAGAAACTGATGTTTAACTTTGATGGAAGATATAGAAGATTGATGAACTCTTATAGATGTACCTAGACTTTTTGTAGATGATGCTTTTATGAAATATAAAGTTTCAAAAGTAAAAAACCCTGTTGTAAAATCTTTTTGGGACCATGAATATGCAAATACATGAGATAGAGAAAAACAAGAAATGATACCTTATTTTTCATCTAAATTTGGTCCATTTATAACAAATACAACTATAAGAAATATCATATGACAACCAAAATCTGCTTTTAATATAAGAGAAATAATGGATAACAAAAAGGCTTTACTTGTAAATCTATCAAAATGAAAAATATGAGCATTAAATGCGCAATTACTTTGACTTATATTTGTTTCAAAAGTAAATATGGCTGCCATGAGTAGAGCTGATATACCAGAACATGAAAGAAAAGATTTTTTTATGTATGTAGACGAGTTTCAAAACTTTGCAACAGAAACTTTTTGAGAAATATTGTCTGAAGCCAGAAAATATAAATTAGCCTTGATAATGGCTCATCAATTTATAGCTCAAATATGATGACAATCTTGACAAAAATGAGATAAGCCAAGCATAAAAGATGCTGTATTTTGAAATGCTTGAACAATAATGAGTTTTAAAGTAGGTGCTGAAGACCGAGAATATTTAGAAAAAGAATATGCTCCTTTACTTTCTCAACAAGATATAATTGGTATTGCAAATTTTACAACTTATGTTAAACTAAACATAGACAATGCTACAACTCGTCCATTTGATATGAAAACTATATGGGATAATAATTATAAAAACATAGAAGCTGCTAAAATAATAAAAGAGTATTCTAGAAAAAAATATTGAAGAAAAAGAAAATATGTAGATATGGAAATAGAGGCTCGTTTAGGTATAACTTAATTTAAAAATTATGAAAATAATAACAAAAATAATATTATTTATATTTATAATATGATTAAATTTATCTTTTTCTTATTCTAATCGAAGCTGAAATATAGATGATTTTTCATGAACTTGAGAGTATTTACCTCGAGAAGTAAAATGATATACTCATTGATGAAGTGGACCTACTGATTTAAGAACAATAACTGAAAACTCTTGAAGATGAGATAATAATGAATATCTTGAGACTATGTGATGATGACAAGAATTTTTTCAAACATCTGCTTGATGAGAAAAATGAATAAAATATCTTATATTAAATATAGCTAGAGATTTAAAAATAATAATATTTACAATAGTTTTAATAGTTGTTTTAGTAATGGTATTTAAACTAATTTTTTGAGAAAATTCTGATGAAGAAAGAAAAAAATTAAAAATGTGAATTATATGGGCTTCTGTATGAATAATAGTTATGCAAACAGCTTATTCTTTTTATAAAATACTATTTGACCAATGAGTATGATCTAGATTGTGAGAAAGATTAACTTGAGAAATAATACAACCTTTTGTTTTATTGCTTACTACGATAGCTCCTTTTGCTTTTGTAGCTGTATGAATATATGCTTTTTACAAAATAATTACAGCTGCTTGAGATGAAGAAAAAATTTCAAAATGAAAACATGCTATAATACATGCAATAATGTGATTTATAGTTATAAAAATATCTTGAGTTTTGGTAAAAAACACTTTTGAACCTAACTGTTGATGAAATAATATTATAAATTATTGATGAATAGAAATATGTGAAAATATAGGTGAAAATGCAAAAATAATTATGGTTATAATAAATTGGTTAAATACTTTTATATGAATACTAGTTGTTATTATGACTATTTATGCCTGATTTTTATACCTAACAAGTTCTTGAGATGAAGAAAAACAATCTAAAGCTAAAAAAATTATATTATATATATGAATATGACTTCTAATACTTTTTGTAAATTATTTAATAGTTACATTTTTTATAAATCCAGATGCTTGAGAATTCTTACAAAAAACTTGAAACACACCTCAAACTAATACTAATCCTTAAAAATTATGAAAAAAATTATATTATCATGTTTTATTATATTTAGTTTTTTTTGACAATACAAAGCATTTGCATGAGATCTAACTATTTGACTACAAAATACAAATATATGAGATACTAAATTTGTTTCAATAAATGCAAAATCTTGAGATATAGAAACTCAACTTGATTCAAGTGCTAAAAATATATTGAAAACATTTAAAATCATAATATGACGACTTATAGTTGCTTATATAGTTTATGCTTGAGTTATGATGGTTTTAGCTATGTGAGATGATGAAGAAAAACTATCAAGTGCTAAAAGATCTATATGGTATGCTATAATTGCTCTTATATTTATAAATATTCCTTGAACCCTATATAATGCTCTTTCTTGAAAACAAACTACTGATGATGTTACTTGACCTACTTGAAATATGGCAAGTATATATGATAGAAATATATTTATGAACTCTCAAATTTTTTGAGATATAATATGAAGTATTATAACTTTTATGGAAATAACTGTAGTAGCTTTGGCTGTGATAGTATTTATATATGAATGAGTAAAACTTATGTTTGCTCATTGAGATGAAGAACAAGCAAGTGAAACAAAAAACAAAATATTTTATTCTATACTACGACTTATTTTTGTATGAGTTATGGAAACTTGGAGAAATATAATGTATAGATGAGATTTTACTACTTCTTGACGAACTGCTTTTTGACAATTAGCAAATTTAGCACTATTTTTTGCTCGACCTGTAGCTGTATTTTTTGTAGCTTTAGCATGATATTATTATATAACTGCTTGATGAGATGAAGATAAAGTAAATAAGGCTAAAAGTATAATTATTTCAACTCTTATTGCAGTAGCAATATTGATATGAATATATACTATATTACTTGACTTAAAAAGCTTAAATTTTTAATATGAAAATATGAATAAAATTATAAAAATATTTTTAGTTTTGATTATAACTATATTTAGTTTTAATATAACAAATGCAAATAATTGATGAACAAGTGATTCACGAATTAAAGATATAAAAGTACAAACTACAGAAAAAGTACCTTGAGCTAATTGTACTTGAAGTCCTTGAGATTATACTTGTACTGTTAAAACATGATTTAATAGCGTTACTAGTTTATTATGAGAAATGATAAAATATATAACTTTTATACGAGTATTACGAGCTGTTTTATTTATAGTAATAAGTTGAATTATGTTATCAATGTCTTGAGCAGATAGCTCACTAAAAGATGAGGCTAAAAAAAGAATAACTCAATGAATTATTTGACTTATTCTATTATTACTTAGTTGAGTTATACTAAATATGATTGCTCCATGGATATACAAATAAAAAATGAAGAAAAAATTTTCTTCATTTTTAAGTTTTTCATATATAACTTTCTCAGTAAAAGCGTACTAATCAAGTGTAAGTAAATTTTTTCAGTGTGAAATACAATATAACTATTAAATATACCAACTTCAAGTATAAAAATTATTTTCTATATCTGAAGTAATTATTTTTTTATCATAAAATTAGAATGCAAATTTAATTGTTCATTTTCAAAAATAGAGATTTTTTTCTAATTCTAAAGATATTTTGTTCATTATTAAATCTAACTTCTTGTTTTCTTAGTGAACATTTATATCTAAAACTTGTATTTAAGAAATATTTAAAATACATCAAAGATAGTTTGAATGATGAATAAACCTATTATAGATATCAAAAAATTGCTTTTAATATGGTTATTATTTAGTTTAGGAAAATAACTTATCTAATCTTGTTTAAAGAATATATTTTTGAATTTATTATAAATCAAAAAAACAATAATTCAATTTAGTTTAAAATTTATTTCTTCAATATTTAAATAAAAATCTTCTCAATAAATGGAAAAAACGAGTTTTTTAAATCTTCATTTTGGTTAAATTTAAAAAACTTTTTTATCATCATTTATAAATTCAAATCTTTTTTTATCATTCATTCTCAATCATCTGATATAGATATATATGTTTTTCATCAATTTTTTATTTCTACTATTATATTTTTAGCAAAAGTATCTATACTATTTTCAACAAGTTCTTTTACAACACTAAAAGGTCTTTCTACTACTTCTCAAGCTCGTATTTGATTAGCTAAATATTTATCCAAAACTATTATTTTTGACATATATAAAAATTATTAAATATTGATTTTATAAAATAAATCAAAAAAAGACTAAAATCAAATTAGTCTTTTTTATTGAAAATAAGTTCTTTTAAAGTTTTCAATACATATGAAGGCATCATTTTGTATAAATCAAATATTTCTCTAAAACGTTCATATATTTCTACTAATTCTATCAAAACATTTAGTATTTTAATAGCTTTATAAAGAAAAATTACACTTAAAGTTCATATAACAATAACAAATATAGATAAAACTATATATAAAAAATCTAAAGAAGTCATAATTTATTTATGAAAAAATATTAATCTCATCATCAAGAATCTCAAAAATCTGAATCAGTTTTATTTTCAGATGAATTTTCATCTTCTGAAGAATCTTTATTTTTATCTGATTCATATAAATCATCAAGAAATCTTTTTACTTTTTTCTCTCAAGATATTTTTACTAATTCTTTATTATCATCAAAAACTATTAAAAATATCTCTTCTTCTGTAAGTAAATTAGTTAAAGATATTGATCAATTATTTCTGTCAATTATTCTAACAGGAGTATTTTGAGCAAATCATTTAGTTAAGTTTGGAGCTTGAGTTAATATAAAATTTTTATATAATTCACTTTTAAAATCCATACAAACAATTATAACTTTTTTAGAAAAAATAATTTCTTCTCAAGAGTCTAGCTTAATTGTTTTATGAGTAGTTTTTGCTATAAAATCTGTTACTTTTTTTTGATTATCTAGAACTAATGAAGTTTCTGCTATTTTTTGAGTAGCTGTATCAACTGCTTTATTTTTTAAATCTAAAACTTTATTTTTAAATTCTGCAAATCACATATATTTAATTTATTTATATAATAAAACATCTTTATTTTAACATAATAATTATTTTTTTGCAAAAATTTATTAAAAAAATCTTATTCTATCTGCATTTGGATGTTCTTTTAATTTTTCAAGAGTTTTTGCTTCTATTTGTCTAATTCTTTCTCTTGTTACTCAGAACTCTTTTCATACTTCTTCTAAAGTATGTATATCTCATCAATCAAGTCAAAATCTCATAATAATTATTTTTCTTTCTCTAGGAGTCAAAAAATCTAGCATTTCATAAAGATTCTCTTTAAGAAGACTTAAATTTGCTTCTTTATCTGGTGTAAGATTTTTATCATCTTCTATAAAATCTCATAAAGAAGTATCTTCTTCTCATCAAACAGGAGCATCTAAAGAAAGTATATCTTGAGATATTCTCATAATTTGTCTTACTTTTTTTAGGTCCATATCAAGCTCTGTAGCAAGTTCTTCCATAAGTGGTTCACGAGTAAGCTCTTGAGTCAATCTTCTGTAAGTATGATTAAATTTGTTTATAGTTTCTATCATATGAACAGGAACTCTTATAGTACGAGACTGATCTGCTATAGCTCTAGTAACTCATTGTCTAATCCACCAAGTAGCATATGTAGAAAACTTAAATCATTTATCTGGATCAAACTTATCAACTGCTCTAAATAATCATACATTTCATTCTTGTATAAGATCAAGTAGTCATAATCATCTTCACATATATTTTTTAGCTATACTTACAACCAATCTCAAATTAGCTGCTGCTAGTTTTTTTCTAGCTTCTTGATCTCATCTTCTTATTCTTCTTCATAAATCAACCTCTTCATCTCAACTAAGTAATTGATATCTTCAAATTTCATTTAAATACATTCTTATACTATCATCACTTATTTCAGACAAAGAAACAGCTGTTAAATCTGAATCTCAAGTACCATCTTTTGTAGGTCAAAATAAATTATCTTTATCTAAATTATCTACTATCTCAACTTTTAAATTTATAAATCTAGTATATATTTCATCAAGTAAATCTAAATCATCTTCTGCATGTGGTATAGCTGCCATTATCTCGTCTTGAGTAATTTTTCAATCTTTTTTGGCTTTTTTCATAAGTTCTTGAATCTCTTCTGACATTCAATCAAGTATTTCTTTTGGAACTTCTATATCTATAAATTTTTGAATTCATTTTCAAACTCTTCTCTTATCATCTTCTCTATCTACTGGCATTTTTTTTAGTCATTTTTCTTTTTTTACACCTTCTGAATCTTCTTTAGTATCAAAATCATCAAAATCTTCTTCAGTATCAAAATCATCAATAAATATATCATCTAAATTTACTTCTTCTATTTCATTATCTTTTTTATTAGTCATTATTTTTATTTTAAAATATAAATTAAAAAACACTTTCCCAAACAAAAAAAATTATGTTAAGAAAAAAGTGTTTATATGTTATTTTTTCATTTATAGTATATTTTACTAATATAATAAAGATATTTTATATAAAACAAATAAAAATCAAGTAAAAATTTTTATTTAATAATTTTTATAAAAGTTGAATAATCTTGTATAGCTTCACTGTTCATGTTTTGAATTTCTTTTTTTAAAATATCTTTTTGTCTTTCAAATAAATCTATTTTAAATTTTTTAATATTTGAAGATAGGTCTTTTAGTATTTTATCATCATTTTTAATTATTACATTTTCTATTCATGCTTTTATCTCAAGAGCTTCATCTATACTTTGAAGTGATAGATATTTTTGTTTAGTATCTAAATCTAAATTATCTAAAAAATTTGGATTTAAAATAACTTCATTTAAAAAATTTGATAAATATTTTTTTATAAAATCATAATTTAATTCTTTTTTTATAAAATCTATTTTATCATAATATTTTATAATTTGAGAAATAAGTAAATCTTCACTTGTTATAGTATATTTTGGTTTTAATGAAATTAAATTATTTTTTTCTATTTTTGTTTTATTATATTCATTATAAACTATTTCTAATTTTATATCTAATTTTTTAGATATTTCTTTTAAATAATAATCTTTTTCTACATTGTCATTAAAAGATTTTACTATTAAAATCAATTTATTTAATAATATTTTTTTATCTGATAAACTATCTATATCTCATAATTTATAAATAGTATATCACATTGGAGTTAAAGCTTTTTGTATAAAAATATTGAAATCAAGTCAAGATTTGATTATTTCATCTGGATCTTTTCATCATTCTAGAGATATAATTTTTATTTCTAAGTCTTTATTTTTAAGTAATTCTATAGATAAATCTGTTGCCTTTTGTCATGCTTGATCAGAATCAAAACATAAATAAATTTTTTTTGTAAGTTTTTTTATAATTGATATATGTTTTTCTGTTAAAGCTGTTCAACTAATACAAACAGTATTTTTAAATCAAGCTTGATGAAGAGAAATAGCATCCATATATCATTCTGTTATAATGATATAATTTTTTTTATATATTTCATTTCTTCATTCAAAAAGTCAATAAAGTATTGATGATTTATCATACAGATCACTTGCTGAAGAATTGAGATATTTTGGTTCTCAAATATCGACGATTCTTCAAGCAAAAGCAACTATATCTCATCTTGGATTTTTTATAGGAAAAATAACTCTTCATATAAATTTATCTTTTTTTGATTTTATATCTAAAAAAACTTGAGATTTTTCTATTTCACTATCTGTATATGATTTTGATCTTAAATAATTATATAAATATATTCAAGAATCAGAATATCAAAAATCAAAAATAGAAATAGTTTCATCTGTTAATCATCTATTTTTTAAATAATTGTAAATATTATCATTATTTTTTAATCGATTTTTATAATAATTTGTTATATCTTTAAAAAGAGTATATATATTATTTTTTTGTTTTTCTTTTTCTATATCTACTCATTTTATTTTTACTCATGTTATATTGGATAATATATCAACTGCATCTTTAAAAGTACAGTTTTCTACATCCATAATAAACTTAATTGGTCATCATCATCTATGACAACCAAAACAATGAGCTATTTGTTTTGATGGACTTACAACAAATGATGGTGTTTTTTCAGTATGTCAAGGAAAAGGACATATTGCTTTATAATTAGTTCATGCCTTTTTAAGGTTTGTATATCTTTTTACCAATTCAACTATATCTATACTATTTTCTAAATCTTGAATATTTGACATATTTTTAAATTATTATTTAAAAAGCTGAAACTTTTAATTTTGTTAACAAAGTAGGAACTCAATCACTAACAGGCATACTTTGTCCTTTACCACAAGTTCATCAATCGAAGAAATCTAAATCATCACAAACTCAATAGATTTCATTTAACATTTGTGGTCAATTTCAACTTATTGTTGCTCATCTAACATTTTTTGTTAATTTACCATCTTCTATTAAAAATCAATTTTGAACTTTAAAAACAAAATCTCAAGTAGTAGTATTTACTTGTCATCATCACATACGACTAACATATAATCAATATTTTACTCTTTTGATTAAATCTTCTTTTTTATCTTTTCAAGGAAGCATATATGTGTTCCCCATTCTAACAAGAGTTTTATGCTTGTATGTTTCTTTTCTTCAATGTCAAGTTGATTCAACTCAAAAATTAGAAGCTGTTTTTGTATTATGTAAATATGATTTTAAAATTCAATTTTCTATTAAAACTGTATTTTTAGAGTTATTTCATTCATGATCTATATTATAATATCATCTTTCAAATTTTGTAGTTGGATTATCTACGATACTAACAAGTTCTGAAGCTACTTTTTGTCATATTTTATCTTTATAAACTGATGAATTTTGTAAATCTGCTTCAAGTCAATGTCATACAGCTTCATGTATAATAGTTCATCAAGATTCATTTCATATAATTACATCAATAACTCAATTTGGTCGAGATACTCAAGATAATTGTTTATCTAAGACATCTATTCGAAAAGATATAGTTTTAAAAATTTCATCTTTATTTATTTTATCCATTATATCTGTTCAAGTTATTTTTTCATAAACTTCTTCTATATTTACATCTCTTTCTCAAACTAATTTGATAAAATAAGTATTATAAAAATTTGTATCTCTTCAAAAATTTCAAGAAGTATTTCAAACAACAAAAGATTTTTTTGATAAATTAAGAGTTATTTCAGATGAAGAAATAAAATTTTTATCTTTTATAAGTTGTTCATAAGCATCTTGAGTATAAGAAAATATTTCTTCTAAATCAAAAGAAATATCTTTTATCTCTTCTAAAAATAATTCTTTTTCTCAAGATAATTTTATTTCTTTAATATTTTCATTTAGAAAAAATTGATCTCTAAATAATAAAGTATTTTTTTGTAAATCATCTAAATTATCAAACACTTGAAATGATTCTTTTTTTCAAGTTCTAGACAAAAAACTAACTCATTCTAAAGATGAAAAATAAGGTGTTTTAAATTTACCATTAACAAAAGAAACTCTAAAAGATTTTGATTTCTCTATAAAAATCTCTCTAAAATCTCAAGAAAAACTATTTAAATATTCTTCTAAATTATCTTTTTTTATTATCATATTTTTTATAATTATATATTAAACAATTTTTTGATTTGCAAAAGTAATACTTGAAACTTTATAACTTCAATCTTTTTTGAAATCATCTCAAATAGATTTAATGCTGTTAAATAAATTTATTATATCTCAAGATAAACTAATATTTTTTACATATTCTTTTTTATTTCAATTTTCATCTAACATATATCATTCTCAAGATAAACTAAATTTTCAAGTAATAGTATCAACTGTATGAAAAGCCATAAGATTTTTAAACAAAAACTTTGATCACTTTAAATAATTTTTATCTATTTTTCAATCTAAAACTATATTAGCTAAAGATCATTTTGGAGAAACTCACTCTCTTAAAGCATTTTTATAATCATAAATTTTATCTAAAAAAACTCATGATTCAAAAAATACTTGTTTTTGAACTGTTATTCACTCAGAATCAAACAAAACATTTCAAGTATATCACTCTAAAAATGATTCTTTAACAAGTGTAAAATCTGAAGAAAAAATCTTATCTCCAAAATTATTTTTAGAAAATAAACTCATTTGTTCTCTTATACTTTCAGCTCTTAAACTAGATAAAACTATATCTAAAAACTCTATAACTACATCTCTATCAAGAGTTATATCATAGATTCAAGGTGTATAATCTAGGGAAGAATTTAATTTATTTAATAAATTATTTTGTAAATCTTTTATATCTTCTTCTTTTATCTCTGGTAATCAAATGAGTCTTTTATACTCATATTCTGTTTCTCTATTTTCTCAATCTTGAGCAAATAAATCCATATAATAAAATGAAGAATTATCTTTTTGTTTTTTTATAACTCATAAAGAATTTATGTAATAATGACTTGTTTCTTCAACTCAAGAAGAAAATCATTCTATTATAATTTTCTTATCAAAATCATAATTTTTAAATTTTAAAAATTCTTTTTCTAAATAATCAAATCATATATTTTCTAAAGATTTTACACAAAAATCTTTTTCAACACTATCTGTTATATTAGGTAAAACAATATTTTCATCATATTCTGAATAATCTATAACTTTTGAGATATCTTTTATACTATTTTCTATTTTTTCTAAAGAATATCAATCCATAGAAAAACTAGATTTTTTATGATCTTTTATAACTGTTATTCAAGTATGAACAGAAGTCGTACTATCCAAACTTAAGTCATCATGAAGTGGAGAATATTCAAGAGTTTTTGAGTTAGTTTCAACCATATTAACATATCAAGAAACTTGATATTTATCAAATATTTCAACTATTTTTTTTAATTCATTTTTTTTCATATTTTTTGTTTAATTATAAATAAAACTTCTTTTTATTATATAAAATATACTACTTTTTGCAAGTATTAAAAAAACTAAATTATTTTCATAATTTAGTTTTTTTAATACTAATTAACTAGGTCTTTTTTCTGTACAAACATACCAATCTTTGTTGTCATATTTTTTAGAATTTTCTATAGCCTGAGATAATGATTGAGCTGGTGGAACTATAACATCACTTCAAAATAAATCACTATTTGGCCAATTAGCTGGAGTAGCTCTTTTATGAGTAGCTGTCATTTTAAGACTATCTACAAGTCTTAAAATTTCATCTATATTTCTACCGTTAGATAATGGATAATACATAAGTGCTGCTACTTTTCATTCTGGATTTATTATAAATACTGCTCTAACTGTATGATTAGAACTAGCAGAAGGTTGTAACATACCGTATTTAAAAGCTATACTTAAATCAGCAACTATAGGAAAAGTTAAATCAACTCCAAATTTTTCTTTTATGTTGTGAGCCCAAGCTATATGAGATGTAAGACCATCTACAGAATAACCAAGTAATTCACAATTTCTTTTATCAAATTCATCTTTTTTTGCCTGGAAACCTATAAATTCAGAAGTACAAACTGGTGTAAAATCTGCAGGATGACTAAATAAAACTACCCATTTCCCAGCATAATCAGCAGGAAAATTAACAGGTCACATAGTGGATGAAGCATTAAATCATGGAGCATCTTCACCAATTAAAGGAATTCTAAATTCATTCATATTAAATATTTTTAAAAAATAAAATCTTAATGAGAATGTTTCTCATTAAGATGAGTATATTATATTTTTATTTTATGTCAAAAGATTTTTTTAATTTCTTTGCCAATCAGTTATGATACTATCAAGTTTTATTTCATAATATCATTTACTATACCAGATAACTTTTGAAGTTATTTTTAAAACTCAAGTCAGATACTTACCTCATTCATACAGATCATCAAAAACTACATATCTATAAAAAATAGTTGGTTTATTTCAAGTATTTTCATAAGTATAATTATTATTTTCATCTAAATAAAGTCTATAATTTGACATACCTGATAAATAATTTTTTCATTCTTTAAAATCTTGTATTTTTTCTACTTTTAAATAATTTGAACTATTATTTTCTAAATCTGATTGAACTTTATAATAAACTCAAGTCAATATTTTGCTTTGGAAATCATTTCAAGGAAGTTTATTATAATTATTAAAAGTTATATAATTATTATCTCTTAAATTAACAATATCTTCTATACTTTCAGAAGCCAAAGAAGATGCTATTATAGAATTTTTTGAATATTCATTCATAGACATAGATGACAATAAAAGCATATAAACTCATGTTAATCATATAGTAAATATAAATATTCATACTATTATTTCTATAATAGAAAATCATAAATTATTTTTTTTCATAGTTTAATTATTAGTAATCACTTATATTTGTTAATATATTGTGTGTTAATTCCCTTTTTAAAGGAAAAGAATTTGCATTTTTAAAAGAAATATCAAATTTAATTTCTTTTTCATTTATGGGAATTGGATTTGCTGAAGAAGTGTCATATATTCATCAAGTTCAATAAATAGATGAATATATAATAAAAATATTTTGTTTATCTGTTCATCAAATAGATATATTATTTATTAGTATATTTCTTTGTAAATACTCTGTTTTTATCAAATTTACATCATTTATAATAACTCAAGAATTATAATTAAAACTATAAAATTTCAAAATATTTGAATTTTTCTCAAACAAAACTCACACTTTTTGATTTATGTTATTTTGCTGATATCAAGAAGTAGCCATATTCCTAGCTGTAGCAAGTGATTGAGAAACCTCTTTTAAAGATAATTTAACAGAAGCTATATTTTGATAAAAAGCATAATTTGCATAAGTAAATAATGTTAATATCATAAATATAGTAATAGAAATCATAAGTTCTATCAATGTAAATCATTTTTTTGTATTTTTCATATTATCAAACTGTAGAAGTAAGTTTAAGTATTGCCCCAAATATAGCAAAAGCAAACCATAAAACAAATACTCAAGCTATAAGTATAGCTATTGGTTCAATCCATTTTGTTAAATTTCATAGAGAATAGTTTACTTCTCTTGTATATCGATCATTTAGTTTTTTACATATCTTATCTAAAGAAGCTGTTTTTTCTCATACTGATAATAATTGCAAAAAATCTGCTGGGAAAAATTCATTAGTTTTGTCAACATCAAGTATGGAATCAACTATTTTTTTTCAAGAAGCTACTTGATTTGAAATATTGTTAAATAGTTCTTCATAAATTGTATTATTTGTTGCTTTTCATACTAATATAAGAGATCTTACTACAGGAACTCAAGCATTCATCAAAACTCACAAAATAGATGAAGAAGAAGCTAAAATATAATTTTTATAAACTTTTCAAACAAGTGGAGTATTTAAAAACATTTTATCAAAAAATACTTTTCATCAAGAAGATGATTTAAAAGCTGTTATAAGTAATGAAAAAATAATAGTTAATACTATTAAAAGTATAAAATTATTACTTATAAAATTACTTGTAGCTATCAAAGCAGTTGTTGCAAATGGTTTCTCAACTCAAGTTTCATCTAGTAATGGTATTATAGAAGGAACTACAAAAACCATAACTACTACTACAGCTATAACTAAAAATATTATAATAATAAGTGGATAAGTTAAAGCTCATTTTATAGTTTGTCTTAATTCATGTAATTTTTTGAATTCTAAAGCTAAAGAAGCTAAGCTTTCTACCAAAGTTCATGATTTTTCTCATGCTTCAACTATAGAAGATTCTCAAAGTGAAAAAATATCTGGATTTTTTTTCATAGATTTACTAAAAGAATCTCAAGAAGTAATAAAAAGAAGCATTTCTTCTATCTTTTCTCTAAAAAACACATTAGTTATTCTAGCTTGAACTGATTTTAATCGGGCTACTATAGTTACTCATCAATCAAGCATAACAGACAAATATTCATAAAAATTAAATTTATCCATTAAACTAATTGATTTAAATAATATAAATTGTTTTTCTTTTTTTTCTTGTTGTTGATTTAACATATTTTTTTATTTTTATTTATATAAAACTTTTATAGGAATATTTATTTCCATAGGTCATTTAGCTCAAAAATTATAATCAAAACTTGTTATAAAAAAATTGTATTTATCTGAATTTATTATAAAATTTAACATTTTTAACATATTTTCTTCTCAGTCAAAAGAAACTGATAAATTTATACTTCATTCTTTAAATCAAAAATCATTTAATTTTCATTCACTAAGAGAAATACTATTTATAACAACTGAAGGATTATTTTTTGAATAATTGTAAAAATATGAAGTTAATTCATCTTCTGAAAAATTTATCAAAAATTTATTCATTTCTTTGTCATCATCTTTTATTTTAGATTTTATATCTGATAATTCTTTATATTTTTTTTCTGATTCTTGAAATTTTTGTTCTAAAATATTTTTATTATAAGTTATTTCTGTATAAGAAGTATATAGTTTAGTACTAACAAAAAAAACAATCAATATAGTTATTATTAGAAATACATATGTCAATATAGTATATTTTACATTATCTTGTGTCATAATTATTTTTATAAATTATAAATTATTTTACTTCAAGTGATACACTAAAAGTAATATTTTTTTGTCAATCAAAAGAATTAACAAATCATAGATTAAAGAAATTGTCTTTTTGATCTCATTTTCTAAATTTTGATAAAAATTTTTCTATTTTTACAGAAGCTAGAGAATTTGAGTCGTCTTGAGCTAGTGCATTTGAAGATAATTTTCAATCAGAATAAGAAAATCAATTAAATTCTATTTTTGTAATTAAAGATAATTTTTTCAAATTATTTATATATTCTGTAATTTTTGATATATTTTTATATTTATCTATAAATTTAGAATTATTTTGTATCATAGTATAAAGTGATACTTTTGGATCTTCATATATTTTTTTTATACTTTCATCTGTTTGAGTTATTTGTTCTTGTATAGAGTTGTTTTTTAACTCTAAATATCAGTTATAAAAATATAATCATATATTTAAAAAAACAACTAAGAGTAAAATTATAATTGATATGTTATAATATTTTTTAGCTTTAGTTTCAGCAGTAAAATCATTTTGCGTTATCATAAAATAAAATTATTAAATAAAATCAGTTAAATTTTATCATATTTTTTTATAAAATGCAAAAAAAACACTATTTCTTATGAAATAGTGTTTTAAAAAAAATTATACAGCAGAAAAGTTTGGATCAAAACTTTTAACAAAAGGTAATAATCACATTATTCTAGCTCTTTTTATAGCAGTAGCTAATTTTTTTTGATTTTTTAGAGAAACTCCTGTATAGTATCTTGGAGTTATTTTCCCAAATTTAGTTATATACTTCTTTAGAAGTTCTACATCTTTGTAGTCTATTTTAACACCTTCTAAAGGACATTTATTGCTTGTCATGGTAAGTTAAATTATTAAATAAAATAAATTAAAATTTTTCATCTTCTTCTATATACTCTTCATCAACTGAATCCTCTACA
>CAZIGU010000007.1:0-17561 GCA_964538545.1 uncultured Candidatus Peribacteria bacterium | reverse complement strand
GTCGTTTAATCATTTTTCAAAATTTAAATTTTGAAATTTTTGGTTAAGTTTAGATTTAAGTTTTTCTTTTTGTTTATCATCAAGTCATGGTAAAACTTCGTTTAAACTTTTTTTTCAAGTTAAAACAGCTATATATGCCTCATTTTCTTTAGTCATAGAAGATATCATTTTTCATACCATACTTGTTTCTCTTTCTATTATTTTTGTTGTTTCTTCTTGTAAATCTTTTATATAATCTAAATCTAGATTTATATTTTCTCTCAAGATTTCTTTATATTGATTATTTATTTCATCTATAGATAAAAAATCTAAATCATTTAAGTCTATTCATTTATTTTGTCATATATCTTTTTCTTCTCAATTTTCTAATTTTAATTTAAGTTGATGTTTATCTACATAAACAGTTCATTTATTAGCATCTGCTAAATAAGATGTTCATCTAACAGCAGCTTCTACTCATCATAAATTTTGTTTAAAATAACTATCTTCATCCATAACAGATACTATATTTGACCAAGAAATTCATTTTATTAAATCAAAATTTATAGAAATTTTTGATAAATCATTGGTAACAGTATTTTCATTTATTTTGATTTTAGAATTTTCTTCTAGTCTAGTTATTGAATTGTCTCACCATTTAACAATAGCAAAAGAATCAGAAGATATAGTTATCTCATCTCAAGGAATTAGTTCAACTTTTTTTTCTATTTCAAGTTTTTTTAATTCACCTTTTTTATCTATAATAAATCAACTTCATTTAGTAAGTGTAGTATATGTTTTTGTATCGGATTTATATATAGAAGCTAAAGAATATAAGTCTATAGCAAATAGTGTAAATATAATGATAAATCATATTATAAAGATTCTTTTTAAATTTTTCATAAAATCTTGAATAATAAAATAAAAATATATAATATATTTATAATATATCTTTGTTTATTATACTATATTTTAAATAAAAAATCAAAAATTATGCAAAAACAATATGTTTTTTTAATTATTTTATGAATTATACTTTATATGATGTATTTAATAGTTGAATATAAATATAAAGAATACAAAATAACTTCTAAAATAGAACTTTTACAGAAAAAAACTACTCAAGTAAGAGATGAAATAAACGAAGATAAAGATTATTTAGTATATTTAAATACATTAGCTTATAAAAATAAGATTTTAAAATTAGATCAAGCTTTAAAATCTAAGTGAGAAGAGGTTGTTTTGATAACAAGTCAAAATTTTTATGATAAATATAGTGTAAAAATAGAAGACATACCTATAGTTGAAGAAAAAACAAATAATGAATTATCTCAAATAAAAAATAAAAATAATTTAGAGAAATGGATATATTTCTTGTTTAAAAAAGATTTAGAACTTAATTTATAAAAAATGAATTTAAAAGATAAAAGTTTAATAGAACTTACTAAAATGATTGATAATTGAGAAATAACTTCTAAAGAAGTATGGGATTATTTTCTTGATAGAGCTAAAAAATATGATTCTAAAATAGAGTCTTATAATTTTTTAAATGAAGATTGATTTAAAGAAAAAAATGATACGCTACTTAGATGACTTCCTATTTGAGTAAAAGATATTTTTTGTGAAAAAGATATATTAACAACTTGTGCTTCAAATATGTTAGCTGATTTTAAACCACCATATGATGCAACTGTTATACAAAAATTAAATGAAGCCTGAATGAACTCAACTTGAAAATTGAACATGGACGAATTTGCAATGTGATCTACTTCTGAAACTTCTTTTATGAAAATCACTAAAAATCCTTGGTGAAAAAACAGAATACCAGGTTGATCTAGTTGATGAAGTGCTCGAGCTGTAGCCGCTTGATTGTGTCCTGCTTCTTTATGAACAGATACTTGATGAAGTATTAGACAACCTGCAAGTATGTGCTGAGTAGTATGATTTAAACCTAGTTATTGAAGAAATTCTAGATATTGAGTTATACCTATGGCTTCTAGCTTGGATTGTCCTTGAACTTTTACAAAAACAGTTCGTGATGCATGACTTCTTTATGATATTATGAATTGAGAAGATGTAAAAGAAGATACTTCTATATCTTGAAAAGATAAAATAGATGATAAAATATGGGATAAAATAGATTTAAAATGATTAAAAATATGAGTTCCAAAAGAATATTTTGAGGACTGAATTGATTTATGAGTTAAAGAAACTATTTTAGAATCTATAAAAGATTTAGAAAAACTTTGAGCAACTATTATTGATATTTCTTTGCCTATGACAAAATACGCTATAGCAACGTATTATTTACTTATGCCTGCAGAAGTATCTACTAATTTATGAAGACTTGACTGACTTAGATATGGTCACAGTTCAAAAACGAGTTATAATAGTATGGATGAGTTTTATATAAATAATAGATCTGAATGATTTTGAAAAGAAGTTTCTAGAAGAATAATACTTTGAAGTTATGTTTTATCTGCTTGATTTTATGATGCTTATTATAAAAAAGCAAGTCAAATAAGAACTCTTATAATAGATGATTTTAACAAAGCTTTTGAAAAAGTAGATGTAATAGTTAGTCCTGTTAGTCCTAGTGTTGCTTGGAAGATATGAGAAAAAATTGAAGACCCTTTAAAAATGTATTTATCTGATGCATATACTATTCCTGCTTCATTAGCTTGACTTCCTTGAATTAGTGTTCCATGTTGATTTGCTTCTTCAAATGATGATGAAAAAGAATTACTTCCTGTTTGATTACAGATATTAGCTCCTCATATGCAAGATCAAAAAGTACTTGAAGTAGCTCATGTTTATGAGATAAATACTTCTTTGTCAAAAAAATCTCCTCCTTGATTTGAATAATAATATAAAAAATACTCCATTTTGGAGTATTTTTTATATTCACATATTTTTATTGACTTCTATATTAGCTCACAATGATAAAAGTTTATCTACAAAATTTTCATATCATCTTTCTATGTATTCTATTTTTGCTATTTGTGTTTCTCAAGAAGCTATAAGTCAAGCTATAACCATAGCTCGTCAAGCTCTTAAATCCCATGAAGTGACAAAATTTCAAGATAATTCTGTTTTTCAAAAAATAAGTGCTTGATGAGGATTTAATATAGCAGTATGTGCTTTCATTTTATCTAATTCTACTAAAAAATTTAATCTTCATTCAAAAAGTATTTCATGTATTTTTGATATTCAATTAGCTTGAGTTAATAGTACTGTAAAAGGTGATTGTAAATCTGTTGGAAATCATGGAAATATATTTGTTTGAATATCTATACTTTTTAAATTCTCTGATTTATAAACTCTTAAAGTATCGTTTCATAAATCTTGTATTTTTACTCAAACATTTTTAAGTTTATCTATAAAAAAATATAAATCTTTTATTCTTGCATTTTCTATATCAATGTATTCTTTTGAAGCTAAAGCTCAAATAATCATAAAAGTTCAAGATTCTATATAATCTGAGATAACATCAAATTCTAAATCTTTTTTTAATTTTTCTACTCAAGTTATATTTATAGTATGATCATAATTTATTTTTATATCTGCTCATAGGTGATTTAAAAAATCTATCAAATTTATAACATGTGGCTCTATAGCGCTTATCATAATTGTAGTTTTTCATTTCCTACATACATTTGCTACTATAAGATTTTCTGTAGATGTAACTCAAAATCAAGCATCAATAACTATATCATTTTTTGCACTTTTTCAAGATATAAATATTTTTTCAGGAGTTAAAGAAAAATCATATCAAATAGATTTTAATCAATTTAGATGAGCATCTATAGGTCTTTTTCATATACTACAACCTCAAGGAAAAGGTATAGAAATATTTCAAAAAAAATGTAATATAGGTGATAAAAGAAGTATAGAAGCTCTTATTTTTTTTATCACATCAACATTTAGATTTTCTATATTTAATATAGAAGTATCTAAAAATAATTTATTTCATTCAAAACTATATTTACATCAAAGAGTTTCAATAATATTTAAAAATGTTAATACATCTCATATTTTTGGAACATTGTTTAATATAACTTTTCATCTAATAAGTAAACTTGCTGCTATAAGTGGTAGTGCTGCATTTTTTGATCAACTTATAGATGTTTTTCATGATAGATTTTTTGATTCTTTTACTATGTACATAACTTTTTTTAGAAAATATTTTTTAAATTATATGTATAAGATTTATTTTACAAATATTTTTTATAAAAATATAAAATTTGATTTATACAAAAATTTTTATATATTTTTGTAGTTATAATTTTTAATTTTTTTAGCATGCCTTTTGTTTCTATTTTTTTGATAATACTTTGAAGTTTAATAATTATTTTTCCTAACTTAATAAGTTATTTTATATGATGATTACTTTTGTTTATTTGAGTAAATTTACTTATTTTAAAATTTATTACTAAAAATAAATCTCAAGATTCTTATATAAAATTTTGAAAATATAAAATATATAAAGATTAAAAAATATGTTAAGTGATATAATAATTATTTTGATAATTTCTTTGATAACATTTCTCCCAATACTTCTTTGGGGGTATTTGTTTAGTCTTTTTGATTATGATAATATAAATAAAAAATTATTTTATGTTTGATTGTTTGTGTGATGATTTTCTGTAGTTCCTGTATTATTTTTAGATGATTTTTTTGCTAATTTTTTGTGATTTTTAAATTTTTTCCAAAATATTTTTATTATATCAAGTGTTTTATGATTTTTTAAGTTTTTTATATGATTATTTTTTTTGAGTTTTTTCATATGAGTACTTTATTTGACTTTATTTGCTTGATTTGTTGATTTTAAAAATAAGATTAAGAAGTTTTTAAGGGGATTTTATTTTTTTATTCCTGTAATTTTTTTATTTTCTATTTTTATCTTATTTATAAATTTATTTTTTTCATTTTTTCCTAAATTAAACTTTTCTTCTGATTTATTTTGAGTTTCTTTTTGAGATAATTTGTTTAATACTTTTAAGTTGGTCATATTTTATTATTTACTTATGGCATTTTTAGAGGAGATATCAAAATTTTTTTGATATAAGTATTCTTCATATCAAATAATAAGTATTTCTATAAAAAAATCAGTTTTATTTTGAATTTTTGTGGCTTTATGATTTTCATTTATAGAAAATATATTGTATTTTAACAGTTTGTATATGAAATATGGTATTTCTTGAGAACTTGTTTCTAGTTATTTTTTAAGAAGTTTATTATCTGTTAGTGTTCATGTTTTATCTACATCTATATTTGTTTATTTTTTTTCAAAATATTTTTTTTATAATTCAGGATTATTAAATTATAAAATGATTTATTATTTATTTATATGATTTATGTTATCTATTTTAATACATGCAATATTTAACATATCAACTACATTGAATATAACACTTATTAGTTTTTCATACATATTTTTTCGATATTTTTATATAACATATATTTTCAATAAAGAATAATTTTTAAAAAAACTTAACTATTTTTGGTTAAGTTTTTTTGTATAATAAATTTATACAAAAAATTAAAATATACAATTTTTAACAAAAAAATATATAAAAATTCACTTGTTAAAAAAATGTAAAAAAATAAAAAATATTCTCTTAAAATAAATATCAAAAATGTCTATAGAATTTAAAAATATTTTGTATAATAAATTTGACTTTATAAAAAAAAAGAATAAAAGAGATATATCAAAAATAAGATAAAATAAAAACAAAAGTAAATTTATTAACATTTTTTTAACAAAAATGAATGAAAATATATGTGAAAAACTTTCATCTTTGCATAAATCAGTATTATTTGATGAGTTAGTATGAAGTATAGAGATATTTGATGATAGACAAAATATAATTGTAGATTGTACTTTGTGAATGTGATGACATGCTAGATGAGTTTTAGATAAGATGAATAATTGAGATGTATTTATATGATTTGATGCAGATAGAAGAAATCTTGATGTAGTTAGACCTGTTTTAGAAGATATTTATCTAAAAAAGTGAATAAAATTATTTTTTATAAATGATAATTTTTGAAACTTAAAAGAAAATTTAGATGAATTATGAATTTCTTTTATTACTTGAATATATTTTGATTTGTGATTATCTAGTTTGCATGTTGATGATTTTGAAAGATGATTTAGTTTTAGATCAGATGCTCCACTTGATATGAGGTTTGATACAAGTTTGCCACTAAAAGCAAGTGATGTATTGAATAGTTATTCAGAAAAAGATTTACGAGATATTTTTTATAATTATTGAGAAGAGCCAAAATCAAAAATAATAGCAAAAGAGATTATAAATTTGAGAAAAAAATGAAATAAATTTTATACCACAATTCAGTTTTGAGAATTTTTAGACAGTATAACTAAATTCCCAAAAACTAAACCCCGTATATTTCAAGCAATTAGAATAGAGGTGAACAGAGAGTTAGAGATGATAGAAAATGCTTTGAAAGATTCTATGAATTTTTTACAAAAAGATGGTAAAATATTTGTCATAAGCTTTCATTCTTTGGAAGATAGAATTGTAAAAGATTTTTTTAAAAAAGAATCAAGAGATTGTATATGTAATGATTTAATTTGTAGTTGTAAACATAAAAAGAGTTTAAAAACTCTTACTAAAAAACCTATAATACCTTCAGAAATTGAAGTGAAAAAAAATCCAAGATCTAGGAGTGCAAAAGCTAGATTAGCTATAAAAATTTAGTTACATATAACAAAATAAAAATGAATCCAAATTTACTAATACTTAAAAAGTGAAGTTTTAATTTTTTTTCTTTAAGAAAAACAACAAGAGAAAATTTTAAAATATCTTCAAATACTACTTATATTGTATCACTTTTATTTATACGATTTTTATGAATATATTATGTTTGGACTCTAAACATAAATGCTACAGCTTGATATAATATAAGAAACTTAGAATTGTTAAAAAATAATTTAAACATAGAATCACAATTATTATCTGTTAAAATAGCAGAGAGTGAAAGTATCACAAATATAGTTAAATGGTGAGAAGATTCACAAATAATGGAAAAAGTTGATAAAACAGATTTTATAGTTATAAACAATTTAAAAGATTATGCCTTTAAAAATTAAAAAGTCTTAAATTTAATATAAATTTTAAGACTTTTTAATTTGCAAAAATACTCTTTTTTATATAATCAAATAAATATATAAATATAATATCAATATGAAAAAACATGAAATAATTTTTTCTTTACTCAAAATACCTCTTGATTTTATGATAGTATTTTTTAGTTTTTTTATAGCTAAAAATTTAAGAGAGTTATGAGATTTTATACCTTGATTTGATTTTTGAATTCAAACTATATCTTTTGATTTTCTTTTTAAATTTGCTTTTTTAGCATGATGTATCTATATATTTATATTTTTTTTACATTGACTTTATAACTTAAAAGTCTCATCATCTAAAATAAAAGAATTTTTAGATATAATAATTTACAGTTTTTATTCATTTTTAATCTTTTCTTTAATAGTTTTTTTTACTAGATGAATATTTTATGAATTTGATTTACCTAGACTTCTCATAATTTATGCTTTTTTTATAGGTTTATTTTGAATAATTTTATGAAGAATAATATTAAATAAATTACAATTTTTTTTATTAAATAAAAATTATTTACAAAAAAGAAATATTTTAATTATAACAAATACAAATTCTATAACAGATATTTTAAATGATATAAATATTTCATGAATATACAATATAGTATGATATATAAATAAAACAAAAGTAAATGATTTGGATTTAAAATATTTATGAACTGATCTAAATATAGAAAAAACTTTTTCAATAAATAAAGTAGATGAGATTTTATTTATAAATTCTGATTTTTCAGAAAAAGAATTATATGATATATGGGATATTTCTAGAATTTATGCTATAAGATATAGATATATAACTAATAATTTTGATTTTAATAAAACAAACACTTTAGTATCTTTAATAAGTAAAATACCTGTTATTGAAATATCTCCAACTCCTTTAGATGCATGAAAAAGAGTTTTAAAAAGGATTTTTGATATAATTTCATCATTTTTTTTAATTATATTTTTTTTACCATTTTTTATAATAATTTGAATTTTGATAAAGATAGAAGACCCTTCTTGACCTATTATATACAAAAATTTAAGAGTATGACAAAAATGAAAATTATTTAATTTATATAAATTTAGATATTTAAAATGGCAATATTGCATAAAAGAAAGTTATTGAATTAAAAATGAAGATGACGAAGCTCTTAATTATGAAAAAGAACTTATAAATACAAATTCTACTCGTAATTGACCTTTGTATAAGATAAAAAATGATCCTAGAAAAACAAAAATTTGAAAAATTATAGAAAAATACTCAATTGATGAATTGCCTCAACTTTTAAATGTTTTTTTATGAAACATGAGTCTTACATGACCTCGTCCTCACCAGCCAAGAGAAGTTGAAAAATATAGTTTGTATCAAAAAAGAGTATTATCTATAAAACCATGAATTACTTGATTAGCTCAAGTAAATTGAAGAGAAAAAAATGATTTTGATGAAGAAGTAAGACTAGATGTATTTTATATAGAAAATTGGAGTTTTTTGCTTGATTTAAAAATACTTTTAAAAACTATATCAGTTGTTTTAAATAGAAAATAAATAATTTTTAATTTTGATATTTTAAAAAAAATAATTTATTTTTATAAAAAATTAGTAATAAAAAATATAAATATAACTTCAATTGAATTAAATATTTTTAGATTTTCTACACAATTTTTACTTGATTTTCAGATAGTTAAATCATTGTTAAACATATGAATTCTGTTTTATTTAAAGAAGTAAAATTATTTTTTGATGAAAATAAGTAAATGTTAAATGTAAATTCTTTTGTTAAATGGGTATGTTGAAAAAAGACAAATTATGTCTCAATTAAAAAATTTATTTCCAATTTAAAAAAAATGAAAAACTAAAAGATAAAAGTTTAGATTTTGTTCTTATGCATCCTCCATATGTTGACATTGACAAATATAGTGAATGAAAAATCAAGAAAGATTTCTCAAATATTCATGATATAGATAAATTTTGTGATGAAATAGAAAAAGTTGCAAAAGAGGGTTTTAGAGTTTTGAAAACTTGAAAATTTTGTGCAATTTTAATGTGAGATACAAGAAGAAATAAACTTTATCAACCATTTATTTAAAGTAATAGAAAGATTTTTAAAAGTAGGTTTTACTTTAAAAGAAGATATTATAAAAGTACAACATAATTGTAAAGCAACTTGATTTTTGGTAAAAAAATCAAAAGAAGCAATTTTTTGCTTATTATGCATGAGCATTTATTTATATTTATAAAATAATAATAACCACACATAAATATGTTTGAATATAATTTACAAAATACAGATTATTATGCTAGAGCTTGAGTTTTTACAACACCACATTGAGATATAGAAACACCTGTTTTTATGCCAGTTTGAACTAAATCTACAGTAAAATGAATACATAATGAAGAATTAGATGAAATGTGAGCACAAATAATCTTAAACAATACATATCATCTTTATTTGAGACCATGAGATGAGGTAGTTAAACATTTTTGATGAATTCATAAATTTTCAAATTATTCTAAACCAATGCTTACAGATAGTTGATGATTTCAAGTTTTTTCTTTATGAAATATGAGAGAGTGAAAATCTTTAGTAAAAATTACAGAAGATTGAGTTCATTTTAGAAGTTTTATAGATTGATCTAAACACTATTTTTCAGCAGAAAGAGTTATGGATATACAATCAAATCTATGAGCAGATATTATTATGGCTTTTGATGAATGTGCTCCTGGAACTTCAGATTCTTCTTATGCTAAAAAAGCTATGGAAAGAACTCATAGATGGGCTATTAGAAGTCTTGATCAAGTTAATAAAAATAATATTTTAAGAAAAAATAATTGAAACTATATTCAAGCATTATTTCCGATAGTTCAGTGAGTTACTTTTGATGATTTGAGAATACAATCAGCAAATTTTATATCTTCTTTAGATACTCCATGAATAGCTATTTGATGATTATCTGTTTGAGAAGCAAAACCAGAAATGTATCGTATACTTGAAGTTTTAAATCCACATTTACCTATAAACAAACCTAGATACTTGATGTGAATATGAACTCCAGAAGATTTAATAGAAGCTATTTATAGATGAATTGATATGTTTGATTGTGTTTTACCTACTCGTATATGAAGACATTGAACAGCTTTTAGTAGTAGATGATATATAAAAATTAAAAATGAAAAATACAAATTGAGCGATGAAAAACTTGATTTAGATTGCGATTGTAAAGTTTGTCGTAATTATTCAAAATGATATTTAAGACATCTTATTCAAGAAGATGAAATGTTATGAATGCAATTATTATCATATCATAATTTATATTTTTTAGTTAATTTAGCTAAAAAAGCTAGAGAAGCTATTTTGAAAAATAATTATTCAAAATTTAGAGATGAATTTTGGTCTAAATATGATATTTCATTAAAAAAATAAAAAACAAAATTTTTAAAAATTTTGTTTTTTATTTTTTTAATTAAGGAGAAGTTGTTGTAGTAGTTCCTCATCAACTTCAAGCTCACAATATATCCATAAAGAATCAAACTATAGCATAAGATAACCATATTATTATTAATCATATAAATACTGAAAGTATTATTTTTTTTGTATCACTTGCCTTTTCTTCGTCTCATCAAGATATAAGATGCTTAAATCATGCATATATTATATATAAAATTCATATTAAAGTGACAAAACTTAATAAATATAATACTAAATTTTGTATATAATCACTTGCTTTTATATCTGTGTTTACTCAATTTAACTCACCTTTTACTGCATTGCTTCATTGTTCAAGTCAACATTCATTATTATCATTACAATACATTACTCTAGTATTTGTATTAAAAATATCTAACGCATAAGTTTGATAAAAAAAACTTATTATTAGTAATATAATTAAAATATATCTCTTCATAATAATATTTATTAAATATTTAACTTATTATATTATAACAATAAATATTTAAAATCAAAAAACTTTTTATACTTTAATTATTAAATTGATATATTATAACTTTTTCTCAATTTTTTTCTAAAAATTTAATAGGTTTTAAATCTTTTAAATCTGTTTTTATTTCAAGAAGATATTTTAAATCAGGTCTATATGTTTTAAAATCCAAACTATCTACTATTAAATAATCTATTTTATTATATTTACCATATTCTATTAAATTAGATATATTATCTGTATAGGGAGTTAGATATCTTTCTTTACTTCAGGCATAATAAGTTGTTATAGGCCATCTTTCCATAATTTTTATATTTTCTCTAAAATCTTGAGACTTTATCCATTCTCAAGCTATTTTTTTTACTTCAAATTTATTATCATCATTTTTTATATTATTATAATAAGTATATATTCAAAGTAAATATACTCATATAATTAAACTACTTCAAAATATAATTTTATATAATTCTATATTATATTTTTTTATCTTTATCGATTGTAATCAATAAACTATAAAAAATATAAAAAATATAGTAAATACTACAAAGTATCTGTCTAGTATAAAAAATATAGAAAAGAAAAAAGAAGAAACTATAAAAAAACTAAAAAAACTAATTATCATAAAATATAATTTATCTATTATAAGTCTGATAATTCAAAAAATCATAACTCATATAATAGACAATATAATAAATAAGAAAAAGTAATTTTTATAAAAAAAACTTGATTCTACAAAAAACAATTTCGAAGAATTTCATATAATAATATGTATCAAATTTTGAGAGTATAGTTTTTCTTGATTATTTAAAAATCTCATAAAGAAATCATATTTATTTTGTAATATAAAATCTTTTAAAGATATTTCTGTTTCACTTGGTTTATCGTATTTTAGTCATCATGCAAATCATGCTTTTAAATGATGATTGTCTTTTGTTAATTCTCATACAGCTTTTTCAAATCAAGAATCGTCCATTTTTTCTATTCATCTCATTTGAGCTTGTCTTAGATTTGCACTTCATTTATTTGTTAATCACCATTCTCAAGTTATTGAATTTAAATATATTAAATAAGGGCTTATAAATATAAAAAAACTTATAACCAAAACTATATTTCATAATAAATATTTTTTTAAATTTATTTTTTTAAAGATAAATAAAAAACTTAATATCAAAATAATACTTCATATATATAAAAAAGCTTCTCATCTAGTAAAATACATAAAACTTAAAATCAAACTTATAGCTATTATTGAACTATATGAGTATAATTTTTCTAAATTTAAAACTAATAAAAATAATGTCAAAAATAATAATATATAAATATTTTCACTCAATATATTTATATTGTAATTCAATAAAATAGGTGATATGAAAATAAGTGTAATAAATAAAAATAAATATTTTGAACTTAAATAATTTTTTCAAAATTTGTATGAAATAAATACAAAAATATTAAAAAGAATAATATTTACAAAAAAAGCAGAATAAATATCATTTGAAATAAATAAATTTCATATAGCTATAAAAAAACTATATAAAAATCAAAACCATCAAGTTCAAAATCATTCTATTTGAAAATTATTTAGATAATAAGCCATTTGTAGATAAGCATAACTATCAGATACTTTAAGTATTTCATTGAATCACATAAAAGAAATATGTAGTATATTTCACAAAAAAAATATAGTAAACAATACAATTTTACTCATAAGTTATTAAAAAGTTGAAAAATAAAAATTAAATATATAATCAAAATATGTATTTTTTATTTTTTTTCAAATTAAAAATGATAAAGATTTTAGACACCGATAATATTATAGATATAGTTAACAAAATAAATGATTGTCAAGAAAAGGAAATAATTTTAGATTTTCCCTATTGACACTCAATTCTTCATAATTACATGTCTTTAAAGATTTTAAAAAATAAAGCCTGAATAAAAAGAATCACTATAGTCACAAAAGATGTTATTTCAAAAAAAATATGAGAACCTTTATGAATAAATTATTCTATTTTGACAGATTATGATACTTTGGATAACTCGACAAAACAATATATTATGAAACATAATTTTTCATTTTTTGAATATTTAAAATTTGAAATAAAAAAATACTATCATAGATTTTTAAAATTTATAGGCAAAAAAACACATCTAGAAGAAATAATATATAAAAATCCTTATAATAAAGTAAAAGCATCGGCAATATTTTTTCTTATGTTATGAGTATTTTTGTCTATAAGTATGTTAATTTTTGTGTTTTATTTTGCTGTTAATAAAACATATGTAGAAATAACTCCAGAAATATCAGTAAAAACAAAAGCTATAAATATGTCTTTTATAGAAGAAAATTGAGATGAAAAAATTTTTTGAAATACACTAGTTTCAAATGTAAAAAAGATAGAGTCTACTATATCTTTAAATTATACTCATAAAACTACAGCAATAGATTATGAAAATACTTCAAGAGCAAAATGAGAGGTTACTCTTATAAACGAGCTAAGAGATGAACAAATTTTCAAACCAAAAACTAGATTATTAACTACTGATTGACTTTTGTTTGAAACAGATGATTGGGTAAAAATACCACCAAAAATGACACTTAGTTGACAAGTCGTTTTATGAACTGCAAAAGCAAATATAACAGCTAAGATAACAGATAATACAGGTAAATTTATATGAACTAGATGAAATATTTCTAAACATCAAGTTTTAACTATTCCATGACTTAAGTTTAATCAAGATAAAATATATGCAAAACTTGAAAAACCTACATCTTGATGACAAGATAATATCGTATATATGGTTTGAGAAGACGATATAGAAAATTCAAAAACAATTTTGTCTAATATGTTAAAAAAAGAAGTTTTAGAAAAGCTTAAACAAAAAATATCTGAAGAATCAAAAATATCTTGAATAAATTATGAAATACTTTGAATAAAAGATATTTTAAAATATAAAAATGAAGATATAAAAATAACTACAGAAATTAAGCCTTGACAAAAAATACCTTCTTTTGATTTGTATTGAACTATTACATTGGAAACATATGTTTACAATAAAGATCAAGCTCTTTCACAATTAAAAAAAGTTATACAAGATTCTTTGATAACTTGAACAGATAAACTTATGTTTATAGATGATAAATCTTTAAAAACTACAGTAGTTTTATCAAAAATAGAAAATCCTCTTAAATTGAAAGCTACAGTTGAAATAGATATGTGACTTAGCTATAATTTTGATAATAATATAAATTTCTATAATAAGAAATTAAAAACTCTCATATCTTGATTATCAAATGATGAAGCTAAAAATATACTCTTAAATGAAGACAGAATATCAAATGTTTCTATTAAAAACACACCTTTTTTTATAAAAAAAGTCTCATGAAACCCTGATAATATAATCTTGAAAATAAAAAATAAATATAACTAATTGTTATATTTATTTTTATATTTTAGTTATCAAATCAAACCATTTCTATATCAAAAGTAAGACTTTTTCAAGCTAAACTATGATTCATATCTACTTTTACACTGTCTTTAGAAACTTCTTTTATTTCAAACTCTCAATATTGAGTTGGTAATTTTGTTCATACTTCTAGTTTTATTCAAGCTTCTTCAAATTGAGTTAAATCACTTTTTGGTATTGATTGAACATTTTTTTTATCATATTCTCAATAAGCATCTTTTGGTTCTAAAACTATAGTTTTTTTATCTCATATTTTCATACCAACAACTCAAGCATCAAATCAAGGTATCATCATTCAACTTCAAACTGTGAAATCAAGAGTTTGTCATCTATCATAAGAACTGTCAATTTTTTCTTTAGTTTCAGTTAAAGTAAGAGTATAATTTACTTTTATTTTATCTCAAGATTTTACTTCTCTTGTTTTATTTGCTTCAATTTTTTCTTTTTCACTATTTTCTATTTTATTTTTTTCTTCTTCATAATTATAATCAAATGGTTTTAAAGATTTATTTTCAAATTTCATAATTTCCATTTTAATTATTTTTATATCTTTTTCTGGTTTATCATTTTTTCATATTTTAGCTGAAGCTATTTTATCTACATTATCAAGTCATTCAACAACTTGTCAAAAAACACTATGTTTTCAATCTAAATAATTGTTATCTACTTGATTTATAAAAAATTGACTTCAATTTGTATTTGGTCAACTATTGGCCATAGATATAGATCATCTTATATTTTTTAATTTAGGAGAAAATTCATCTTCAAAACTTTTTCCAAATATAGATTCTCATCACATTCAAGTAGCTGTAGGATCTCATCATTGAATCATAAAGTTTTTTATAACTCTATGAAATACTATTCAGTTATAATATCATTTTTTAGATAATGCTAAGAAGTTTAAAACTGTTTTAGGTGCTTCATTTGGAAACATTTTTATAGTTATTTTTCAGTTATCTGTAGTCATAACTACTACTAAATCTCATTCAACTAATCATTGAGTTTGATACATATTATTCATATTTTGTGTTTGGTTAGATTCTAAATTTTTAGGTAAAAGTTTTTCTTTTAATTCATCTTCTGTTAAAGCTCATCAACATTTTTTATCAATTATATTTTGATTTTCATCATATATCACATAACTAGGAACAAATCAACATTCTTCTTTTGTTAAATCTTGATAACTTACAGGATTTGAAGTATCTTGAGGTATTTTGAAATCTCAATTAAACTTTTTACCATTTACAACTATCATTTGCATAATAACCTTGTCTTGATTCTCTCTATAAAAAGCATCTAAAATTGGCATTTCAGTTTGACAATGAGGACAAGTAGTAGAAACAAATCATATATACTTTTTTAAATTTTTATTATCTTGATTGATAACTTCATTTTGTCATCAATTTGATAATACATTTGTTTCTTTTTTATTTAAAGTGTATCAATAGTAAGAAGCTATCGCTCATATAATTGCTAAAATAATTGTAGCTATTAAAATATTTTTATAATTATTTTTCATTTTTTTAAAAAATTATAAACTAAATTTGTTTTTTTATTATTATAAGAATAATTAAAATAATGCAATTTTTTTGACAAAAATATATATTTTTTTAGTATATTTAAAGTTTTATTTATTGTAAAATTTATATGAGTGAATTTCGACCTATAGCAAGAAATATAAAAATGACTAAAAGTCAAGTAAAAAAATATATAAAAGATATGGAAGAAAAGAGGTTAAAAGCTAAATTAGAAATAGAAAAAGCTAAACTAAATTGAGAACTTTGAGATGAAGATTTAGATGAATTAGAAAATAAAATTGATAATTTATAATTTTGAAATTATGATATACTTTGTGATATTTTTATATTTTATATCTTTAGTTATTGTTTACTACATTATAACTAAAAGATTAAAACACATTATAGATAAACAGATAGAATATACAAAAGCATCTTGACTTTTGATATGATTTAAAAAAACTAAAAGAATAATATTTGTTTTATTATTTACATTATTTATTGTTTGTAGTGTTTTAATACTTAATTTTTTTTAGTATGAGTTATTTTTCTGTTAATTGACATTGTATTATCAAAAAACATCCAATACTTGCTTTAGTATTTATTATAAAATTTATTTTTATTATTATAGTGGCAATTATATTGTCATATATAAGTTTGGCATATAAAAGTGTTTTATGAGATGAGATAGCTTTGTATATATTGTTTCCTATAATTTTTTTACTTATAAACTATTCTTTTTTTAAATTAATATTGTCTCTTGTAGAATACAATAATTATTTATTTATAATAGATAAAGAACAGATTTTTGTTATAAACTCTAGTTTATTTTTGAGAAATGATATAGAGGTTATAGATGCTTTTAAAATAATAAAAATAGATGCCTTTAGTAGATGATTGTTAGCAAATTTATTTTGATATTGAAAAATTATTATAGAATTACAAACAAAAGAAGAAAGATTTTTTAGATTTATGCCGAAACCTTTTTTAATTTTAGAAAAATTAAAGAAGCAAAAAGATGATTTACTAGAAGAAAGAAAAACTAAGTATATAAAACAAGAAAATTAAAAAAATAAAGTTTTTTTAATTTTTTTTTGACTTTTAATTTTTTTTTAATAAAATACTTTTCGCTAAGTTATTAGCAGGTGTAGCTCAATTGGCTAGAGCATCTGCCTTCCAAGCAGAGGGTTGTGGGTTCGAGACCCATCACCTGCTCCATTAAATACATAATTAAGTAGGAAGTAGAAAGTTTAAAAATATATAAATTTACTTTCTTAAAACTACTTTTTTTATTACTTAGTTTTTATGTATGGGTGTGTAGCTCAGTTGGTTAGAGCGCATGACTGATAATCATGAGGTCGGTGGTTCAACTCCACTCATACCCACCATTTTATAATTTAACGGAGATTGGCGCAATTGGCTAGCGCACACGCTTTGGGAGCGTGGGGTTGTGAGTTCGAGTCTCACATCTCCGACCATGAACGTCACTAAATACATCCTTAGGGGTGTTTTTTTGATTGTTAATAATG